>CP033464.1:5067500-5367500 GCA_007833815.1 Brevibacillus laterosporus
GGGCCATATGTACTGTGTTGTTCATGTATTTCTTGGGAACGAGACTTAGTCTATCACATACAATTTAGTATAGTCAATAGTTTTTTGAAATTATCTTTCTAAGAAACTGCTGTAAATAATTCCGCTCTTCTTGCAAAAACAACAAATTGCGTATAATATCTACTTTGTTCATATTAATATTCGGATTTGGGGGGTTGTTTTACTTGTTTCAACTAGATAAACATAGATCGACTGTCAAAAAAGAATTAACTGCAGGGTTTACTACCTTCTTTACAATGGCCTATATCATGGTCGTTAATCCACTCATCTTATTAGATGCAGGGGTTCCTTTTCAACAAAGCTTCACGGCAACGGTAGTAGCCGCCATGATTGGAACACTTATCATGGGACTTTATGCAAACTATCCTATAGCTATTGCACCTGCTATGGGTTTAAATGCTTACTTTGCTTATTCAGTCGTAAAGGCGAATCAGGGGCTTGATTATCACATTGCTTTTTCAGCTGTATTTGTGGCAGGGATACTATTTGTCCTACTCTCTCTAACACCCCTTCGCTCAAAAATAATTGAAGCCATTCCAAGTAATTTAAAGCATGCCATTACTGCTGGGATTGGGCTCTTTATTGCCTTCTTAGGATTACGTATGAGTGGATTGGTTACCGCTCACCCTAGCAATTTGGTTGCATTAGGCGATCTGCATTCTCCACCTGTCGTACTAGCTTTAATTGGTCTTTTGATTACGCTTGTATTTTACTCCCTAAATGTAAACGGGGCTTTATTCTTCGGAATGATCCTTACTGGTCTAATCGCCTTTTTTACAGGCCAGCTTCAATTTGCAAACGGGTTTGTCGCTATGCCGACGCTTCCTGAGGGAATTCTCATCTCTAATCCTGTAACAGCCTTTAGTGATGTGTTTCATTATGGTTTGTATTCGGTGGTGTTCTCCTTCTTACTTGTTACATTATTTGATACTACCGGCACAGTCCTTGGAGTAGCTGAGCAAGCAGGACTAATGAAAGATAACAAACTGCCAAGAGCAGAGCGTGCCCTATTGTCGGATTCCCTCGCTACTTTATTCGGTTCCATGTTAGGAACGTCTCCTACCTCTGCTTATGTAGAATCCGCTTCAGGTGTTGCTGCTGGTGGTCGTACCGGACTTACTGCTGTCTTCATTGCCGTGTTACTTGGGATTGGCGCTTTTTTTGGTCCATTAATTAGCTCTGTATCGGGATTGTCTGCGATTACTGCTCCTTCACTTATTATCGTTGGCTCATTAATGGTTGGAAGTGTACGTCATATTAATTGGGAAGTACCGGATGAAGCCTTTCCTGCTTTCTTAGTTTTGTTAAGCATGCCGCTTACCTCCAGTATCGCTACTGGGATTTCACTAGGGTTTATTTCTTATCCACTGATGAAAATTCTACGTGGGAAATGGCGTGAAGTTCACCCTCTGGTCTATATATTTGGTGTTTTATTTGCTTTTCAAATAATCGCTGTACCTCACTAATCAATGCAAAAAAGAAGCTAGGAATAATTCCTGGCTTCTTTTCAATATAATCCCTCAATCATTAAAACGAAGGCCTAACATTACCCGAGGGCTTGATCATCGCTACATTTTTATTTCTGTACTCCCCACCCATTTTTAAAAATTAATTCTTGCAAATTACGACGTTTCTCCCACTGAAGAATTTCCAACAATGGGCGATCTGGATACTCATTCGTATAACCTAGTGAGAGTAAGGCCACTGGTTCAATATGTGGTGGAATTCCTAAAATTTCGCGGACATCGGCTTTTTTATAAAAACTAACCCACCCAAGAGCAATTCCTTCTGCACAGCTAGCTAGCCACATATTTTGAATCGCGCATGCTACCGATAAGACATCAGTCTCAGGAATTGAATTGCGCCCAAGCACATGCGAGCCTCCCCGCGTTGGATCATTCGTAATACAGATCGTTAAGGGAGCTTCTTGTAGCCCTTGGACTTTAATTTTCATAAATCCTTCACTTCGATCTGTACCTTCATAATGAATAGCCAGTGCGCGACGCTCCTTGTCAGCAGCATAAGCTAGTTTGTCTTTTATTTCTTGATCCGTAACCATAATAAAATTCCATGGTTGCATAAACCCAACAGAAGGAGCATGATGTCCCGCTTCTAAAATCCGTTGAATAGCATCTTCAGGTAACGGTGTATTCAAAAAACTACGAATATCCCTTCTCCCTTCAATTGCTTTATACACGCCCTGTTTTTCTTGTTCAGTAAATTGAAGCATTCTAGCTATCCCCTTAGACGTTTTTTTGTTCAAGTTACTCATTCCTAGAAAAAAGTAGGAAATCAAGCTCCACCAAGCGTTTTGAGTAGTTTTTATACTCTCTAATCGTACAAAAATCTCCCACCAATAGGTAGGAGATTTTTTGTGACAATTTTTATTTTCCGTAAGAACCGTTAGCAAAAGTACTAGGATCCCACCATTTATAACCGGCAGCAGGATCTGACCACGGTTCTTTTTGTGGTTCAATCGTTTGTGCAGGAATTTCATTTTCTGGACCAGTCGTAATTAATGGAGTAACTGTATCCAGCTTTAAGCCTTGTACTTGTTGAAGATTTTCGTAATTCTCTTGTTTCGCTAACCAATTAATTATGTTAATAAGTAGCACAGCATCGTCTTGCTCTTTGAAACCATCATAGGTTTTCTTCTTTTGGCCATTTTCTTCACGTAGATACTTCGGTGTTACATCTTCAACCGGAGAGGAATCACCGATGAAGGCTGCTTTTCCTTTTCCAAGCTTAGCGATGGCTACATACGGCCCTTCATCCACTCCACCTCCTTTATAAACACCTTTATCAACTGAATTTGCCCATTTAGCAGTAGTTTTTGGCAAGTAAACGATTCCTTTTGCTTTTTTCGGTTCAACAATAGCAAGTGTGCTACCCGCGTGCATTGCCACGCTAGAAACGCCTTCCGTAATTCCCAGTGCCTGAGCAGGACTCACGATGTTGTTCGCATTTAAATCCCCGAGAGCATTGTAACGAAACCGAATACCGAAGTTATCAGCCAACCAATCTGAGCTAGCCACCCCTTGCATTGCCTCCGAATTACGCTCTGCGTCGCTCATTCCTTTAGCTGGGTCCGCCCATGCTCCACGACGATAGCCATTCATCACTTCTGAACCGTCCCAACGATTCTTGTTACGGTCCGCATTGTAGTGATCTCCGATAAAGAAAATGCTACCACCATTTTTTACAAATTCAATCATCGCTGCTTGTTCAGATACTTTATAAGGAATGTTGGCTTCACCAATGACAAATACAGCATATTCTTTTAAATCGTCATATACAATCGGCTTTGATTTGCGCAATTCTTTCACATCATAACCTGCTTGAGCAATCGCATTAGCAAAGTCAGAGAAACCGCCATCAATAACCCAATCTGCCGCTCCTGCCGTTTGTCCATGCGTATTGTCAAATAACACCTTTTTACCAAGCGGAGTACCTTTAGCAGAGATGTACGGAGCTGGATCTTGAGGACCTTCAGCCCATACTGAGCTTGTGAACAAAGTAGAAGCTGCTAGTGTCAGAACCAATGCACCTTTCCAAACACGTTTAGCTAGAAAATAAGATGAACGAAACATGATAGAATCCTCCTTTTCCTTATGGCGCGAGTTGAATGAGTGTATAGGTGGCAATTCCTTTTTTGCTAAAATACGCTTTATCGTGTAAAACCCCGGTGATTTTTATTCTTTTGCCCGCAGCATTCGCCACAGAAAAGGGGCCATTACGATCTTCATTGGCAAATTTCACAATGAGCGCATTGGTAGTTTCGTCCCCAGGTTGGTCTGCAAGATAAACTCCATAGCCTGCAAATTGAGCATTTGGTTCAACCGTTTGCACGTACGCTTCGAGAGTAATTGTCGTACCTTGTGGCAGGGCCAAGGCTTGGGCCACTGTCAGTCCCGCTTCCTCTTCCGTCACCTGCAAGGTTAAACGCACTTTTTGCGCATACCCTTCGATGGTTCCTTCAAAACTAAATGTACCTAAGCTACTTGTATCTGCTACATTTGGATTCCAGCTAACAGGCACTTGCTGTTTGCTGCCATTGCTCATCGATGCCAATACGGTAGCAGGGAGTGTGTATTCCGCTCCTTTTCTCACGGAGGCAGTAACACCGTCAACCACAACAATGCTTGGTGCTCCTGTCGATTCGGTTACCAATACATAGACAGCTTCACTCTCATATTGCGTTGCTTGATTGCTAGCAATCATTTCGAGTACTGTTCCCACTGACTGAGCTGGGATTTTCACACTGAAGACTCCTAACTGATCAACCGTACCGTTTCCTACCAATGTTGCTCCTGTACGTACCGTAACCTTTGAGCCTGGCTTGGCCGTACCGGTTACGAGCGTGTCTGCTGCTGTAATTGGATGAACAACTGGTACATCTCCTAAAGGAGTTACTGTAATAGAAAATGCTTTCTGTGATTGAGCAGCCCCTAACTTCATAGTAGCAATCAACACGACTTCTGTTGTCTTGGTAACAGCCGCTCGGTTCACATGACCGTTATCTACTTGCACAATGATTGAATGAGCTTGGTCCTGCAAATTCCATTCGATCGTGACATTGTTGGCACCCATCTTTGGTAGAGAAACGCTTGTAGCGGTACCATTATAGGTTACGTTCAAACTTGTTTTAACTGCTTCTATAGCTTCTTCATCAGTAATCGTTTGAGCAGGAACTGTCAGCGAGAACATTTTAGTATCACTGCTAGTCCCCTTTTGTAGGGTAGCTGTTAAGGTTACCTTTGTATCTGGCGAACCTTTTGCTGGACGAACTACCTTACCTTGTTCAGAAATAACAGTTGGTTGATCGGATACCCACGTAATTGAAGATCCGTAAACACCGCTTGTAGGCAATACCACATCTGTACGGACAGTGCCACTGTCATCTCCTACGGACAGAGAGGCTTTATCTGCTGCTACTCGATCTGCGTCGGTAAGTCCACTGCGTAAAATAATAATATCTTGAGCAGAACGCGGGTATAACTGGGCGGAGCTTTTAAAGATAGAAGCAATTCCAGTTACATCAACCACGTCTTTTTCACGTAACTCGGGTAGGGTGATCCCATACTTTCCTAAAAAAACTTCTAGTGAGCCTGTTGAAGTCGTCACCATAAGCTTACTAGGGGTGACCTGAGACACACTTGCTTCCGCCAGACGAATGAGCATTCCTTGCTTCTCTAATAACTGATTCGCTTCCACAGAAATCGCTCGAGGCTCAGTAGTGGTACCCGTAATAGAGAATTCGGCTTGCATAATTTCCACTTCGCTGTTGTACGTATCTTTCAACCCTTTTGAAATCGTTATGACATCTCCTGGTTTCACCGCTGTTTGCGTAACTGGTTGGAATACCAGAATACCTGCTTTGTCATCTTGCATATAAAAACTGTTGCGACTGTCAGAAACCGTACTCACCACACCTGTAGCTGTCACGAGCGAGGTTTTGTCTGGTAATTGACGAATAGCTGCCAAGCTGCTCTTGTCATCGATAAGTGCCTTCGTATAACCAGCTTGTTCTGCTTCTTGCGTACTGTTAAAGAACAGACGATTTTCTACACCGACCTTATTAAAATCCAGAGGCTCTACATATGTTTTGGTGCTAGCATCGCCAACAGGACGGCTCAGCGTCTTTTTCTGTTCACGTGCACGGAATTCAAACGGTAATTCAGTTAGTGGATCTTGCACATTCCAAATTCCAATGCCTGCTTGTTTCGCTTCCTTAATCGCTTTTGAGTACTGATTAAATGTCTCATCCTTCACTGGCCAGATGATATACATGCTGGCATGTCCTTCTCTCACCATTTCCAAATTGACATTACGTCCGTCTGAGAGAAATACTTCTGCTAATAGTCGACCGTATGCATCAATTGGGGTCGGGGCTGGTTTAATAGTGATAGAGTCTCCCGGAGCTAGTAATCCTTTTAAATGATGCTTAGCACGTTCCCCGTGAGCTTTTTGGTTATGATCTTTACTTGTATTGTCTGTACCGCTGTATACCTTGGTATAGTCAAAATTAGGATCTTTAATATGGTAGGTTTCCGCCGTGTCCATATTTACAAATCGAACCGTATCTACTCCAAGAACAGGTTTAGATAAATGAATTGTGTCGCCATCCACTACATCCTTAACAACGGATTGATAAGCTCCTTCTGGCTGAGGTGTTCCTGGTTGGTCCTGTAATAGTTCTACATCTACTTGTTTACGTGGAAGCAATTGATACAGATCATTATATTGAGATAAAACACCCTCAACCTGATACCATTTACCGGCCATGAGCTGTGTCACATCAAAACTTTCTTTCATGACACGGACCGTAATTCCTTGGAAATGCTCGTCAATCATACGTAAGTTGTAGCCTCCACCAGATTCACTGCTTGGAACGGATAGTAAATATGCTTTGGAAGAGACCAACATCCCTTCGTATTCTTCCGCTAAAGCTGCTTCATTGAGTTCGGCTACTGTTAAGGACTTTGCTTTAGGTACATGATTCCCTGAGCTTACCACCACGATATCAGCGGCTGTTTCAGGTGTAATTTCTGTCAAATTTTTATAAACAACAATTTTACCTGTTACTTGAACCAAATCTCCTTCTTTCAAATCTGGATAACTGGTCCATTTGCTTGCAAACAAATTAATGCCTGCTGTATCGTCCTGTATATACGTGGATAGCTTTCCACCACCAATAGATGCGTTATCTGCTGTTACAATACCCTGAAGAGTAACTACTTCATTTACCTTTTGTTTCAAATCTGCAATCGAAGCAATACTTGCTACTAACGCTTCCGATACAATCTCCTCTGCTAAAAGGTTACCAGACATACCTTGAATCGTATTGGCTTTGAGACGCAGCTTATTATTGCGTCCTCGTAACCCCTGCTCCAATTCAACGATTAGCTTTTGTCCCTGAATGGCAACGCGATCTCCTTGTCCAAGAGAAGTGAAGGCGCTACCATCTCTCGCTAGTTGAATGGCCTCACGCACCGCTTCTACGGGGACAGCGGCTGTAATTTCTTCATCAAAATGTAAGGTAATTCGTTTGTTATCACCGTCCAGCTTAGCATCCAAGTATGCAGGGGCTCTATTGTTTTTGTAATTTTTGAAATTTATGGAAAATTCTGGCGATATCAAATTGGAGAGGGCACCAAACACCATGTCATGTTTGACAACCACTTGCACATGATCTACGCTGTCTTTCGCCTCATGTCTCACCGCTTTTCCAGAAAAGGTGATTCTGAGTCGATCGTCTCCTTCCAGCTTAGCTGTATAACCAAGTCCCTCTGGCAACCCTTTTACTTGCACGCTTGATTTAAAAAATAGAGGCAGGAACTTGGCATGGTGAAGCTTCACCATAAGAGAATCGGAAACACTACCGTCGTTAGCATCTGATTCATCCAAGCTACTAGTAGATAACGTGATAGATGGACCAGGTTTCTTTACCACTACTGGGAACAACCCAATTCGATGGTCCACTTCTGCTTGAATCAAAGCTAGTCCAACTGCTTTTGCTGTAACGACGCCTTCTTCATTCACTGTAGCAACTCGTTTGTCTGAAGAACTCCAATTTGCTACCCTTCCTTCAATCTCTCTTCCCCTACTATCGATTGCAATCGCTTTCAAAGTTAGACTTCCATCATCGGCAGAATCGATCTCTAAGACATTATCGTCTGCTAGGTTCTCTACCTTAACAGCAAACACTTTAGTCGGTTTAGACTGTACAAGAAACGGCTTTGATGTTTTTTGTGATTCGTACGCCTCTACACGTACAGACACCAATTTATCCAGTTCTCCACCCTTTATAGGTTCAAAATGGGTACGTGCTGTTTTGCTTGCTTCATCCCAAGAAAAATCTGTTGTTTCTAGTGAAGACCATCCTTCAAATACATTCTCCTTGATAGAAATTTGAAAATCCTCAAGCTCAGGCGTGTCTTCAGGAATAGCAGATAACGTGATTGTCATTTCTCCATTGTCTGCCGATACATCTTTTACCTTTACCTTCTTTTGTTTTACTTGTTTAACATTTTCCTGTGGTGCTGTCGCTTCTTGCAATTCCGTTGTGTCTGTCGCTTGCACAGCAACAGGCAGGCTGAATGAAAATACCATGCATAGAGCCATGAGAGCATTCATCCATTTAAGGTACCTCTTTCGTTGCGACAATTCATTCACTCCTTTTTAGATAGATTTTTTGAAAAAATAACGATATGAGATCTGCCAGTATGTTCCCTATTTCAGAAAAATAAGAAAAAAGTATTCTGGCATTTTCACTATAGGGTAGACTTTCATTTTTTACATGATCTTTTAGTAGGATTTTTTAGAAAAGAGCAATTTATAAGATCATTCCCACTGTTAGTATAAAACGGTTATATTAATTTTACACAAAGCCAGTATTAGAGATCTGTAAAAAATTTCTAAATAGAGCTTCATATGTACGAACTTGCATCAGGAAAATCAGCTGTACCTACACTGTCTCTTCTTACAGAACAAGACAATAATTCTTTATACTGTTACAATTATTTGGTTAGCCGTTATTTATCTGCTCCTGGCATCCAAGCATTAAAACCTTTTAGTAAAAATCCCGTGATTTATGCTTTGTTAGTAGGGCTATGCTTTCGTTCGTTTTCCATTGAGCTATCTTTTTTTATCTGATCTCTTCTAACAAGCTTATCCAGTGCCTTTCTTGCGATTGCACTCGTAACACTCGGCACTCAATGTGCTTATCTAAATCTTAGACATTTTAGCTTGCCGCTAGTGCTTAGCCTCGTCGGAAGATTAATTCTTTCACCTTGCCTTACACTACTAATCATCACTTTGATGGGACTAGAGGGAGTCACAGCCAAGTTCTCTTAATCGCTAGCTCCTATCCTAGCTACCGCCACAGTGCCCTGTTCGCTTTAGAGTATGGCAATGGCCAGAACAAATTCGTACGGAGAAGAAAACGCGGAACTTTTCCCGGGAAAGGATAGGTTTGAGACTTATGAAAATCAGCGTGTACTACGACTACTGGGAAAATCGTTTAGCTCCTCTCTGGTATGTGATTACCTTTCGAGAATTAGAACTAGATTGGGACAAGGAGCGAGCGTATATACCAGTTACGGCCCCTTTTCAAAGAAAGGCTTCAGAAGATTTCGATCCAGACTTGCTAGGACTAACAGTGACATTAGGAGATTTAATTGTCCATTCTGAAAAACCAGGCAAGTTTGGGATTAACCTCAAGGCCTTGAAAGATCGTGCGAATATGTATGGAGTGGATTATCAAGAGATTAGGCAGTTTGTGATTCAGGTTGGTGATTTGGAAGACGTGTTGCAAATGAGAATGATAAGTGATAAAAACAAAGGCGCCTCCCATTAAGAGAAGCGCCTATTATATGTCTTACTTATTTGTTTTACGAATCCATTCCAATACACTATCTCTCAAGTTGTTCTTATACTTTTTGCCTGGGTTTTTGGCATCAAACCCATTAATATATTTAATTGCTTCATCAATATATTTATTGGCATCCTTTTCATAGTCACGCATGTCTTCTAAATCATCCTCGCGCGAACTTTCCAGCCAATCCTCAAAAGTACGTAATGACTTTTGCTTTTTATTTACTGCATCTTCGAGAAGTTCAATGACGTCATCCATCCTACGTCTGTCACTTTTGCTTAATTTGTCTCCCATTTCATCAGACAATGCTTCCATCCGATCTCTCATAATTTCAATTGGTACCGTTGCATATGTGTAAGTCTGTTTTACCATTCCCACATTCGGGGTGACGTTTTGATTTAACTTGCTATAAATCGCTTTATTTAATGTATCCGTTGACTTTTTCATCTGAGACGCAAGCGAAGCGATATTCTGTAAATCTTGAAGCATCATTCCGGAATGATAATTTTTAGCTTCATAGGGAATGCTTTGCATCAAGGTATTTAACACATCTTTATTCCCCATTACACGTTGTGCTTCCTGAGTAAGAGTCGTGGACCCTCCTGATCCCCCAAAGAACAAATGTGTTACAAAAGAGGCATCGTCCTGAGAATATGCTAGTTTACGCTGGTTCTGTAATGGCTCCACCGGAACATAGACCTTACCTTCTATTAAAATACCACGCTCGTTAATTGGTGAACGATCTACCGTTAAAGCTACTTTTTGATAAATGCCCTCTTGCCCATATGGACTCACTAATTGAGTAGCAGCAAATACGGTTGTGCCTCCTAACGCAACTAACGCGGTAGATAAGGCGATCAACTTCTTTCCTTTCATACGATGTCCTCCCTATGATTAGCAGAAAACCTTCCTTGAAACCTAAAAGGTCAGGAAGGTTTTCGCTATGTTTCCTCTCGCTCCTACTTTACTTCCGTAACAGCTGGAATCAATTTTTGCATCGCCATGACACGAGCCATCAGGATCGCTGCATCACCGCGTAGCATATTTGCTTTCGGCTCAAATACATAGCCTTTTTTCGGGTCGTTTGGATCTACTTGAGAACCAATAATCAGGTTTTTCTTAGCGATTTCCACTACAGAAGGAGCCGCATATGAATCGACCAATGGCGCATCCTTGAACAATTTCGTTAAGTTTGCTTTTGTTTTTGCTGCATTGGTTTCCGTTTTTAATTTCAACGCACGTGCTAAGATTACAGCAACCTCTTCGCGAGTAATCCTACCGTTTGGATCAAAAATCTTTGGTTCTTTACCGCGGACAATTCCCAAACGCGCAGCTGTTTCAATGTGACGGTAGTCGTACTTTTGAGTACCGTTGTAATCAAACGGTACATCCACAAACGACTGAGATGGCGGGTTTTCTACTAATGGAAGTTGCAAGGCACGCACGATCATCGCCGTAAATTCACCGCGTGTCGTATCTGTATCTGGCTTAAATTCCACTTCGTTATCCGCTTTAATAACTCCTTTAGCAAACATCGCTTCTACATGGTTGCGTGCATATTGATGAGTAGCAACATCAACAAAGGAATCGTTTAGTTTTGCTACTACATAATATCCAAACTTATCAAAAGGAACCGAGATGGTTTTCTTGCTCACATTCACCTTACCACCAAGATTTTCCCAGAAGAACTTGTTCGGGTCATATCTCATCACGGTTAGATGATTTGCTGCGTCCGAGACAACATTCGCATCGTATGCAAGTTCTAGCGTACCGCGTTTGTTTGGTACAAGCACGCGATTCGTTGGAACGTCGTTAAAATTAAACAGTTTAAGACTGTCTGTTAAAGCACGTGGCATGATTGGCAACATACCGTATGCATATGGATCGTAATCTTCCTTTGTACCTGGATCATCAGCTAAACCCGCATCCATCCAGAATACGTTAGATGCTTTCACAAAGTGTGTATCAAATGAATGTTCAAAATCGCGACCCAAGTCTTTAATCACATCATCAAAGTTTTTTGGTCTGTTTAGCAGGTAATCAAAACGGTCAACTACGCCATCCTCTTTGTTAGCAATTCCGTATAGGATGTTATGACCCTTAAAAACTTGACCTCTCAGATTCTCTGGTACGTTGTAATCGTAACGGACCAAATACGTATCTTTCGGGAAAGTCAGGTTTAACTGTTTCTCGAAAATACTTGTTTTCGCAACCATTGGCGCCATATATTGCGAGCCTGGAATGGTGCTTAGTGCATAGAATACTTCAAACGAATCATTTACGACATCGCCACTAGCACTCTTCACAGTAAAGCTAATTTTATTAGCTTTGTTAGGCTTTAGATCGGTAATGATCGCTCTAAAGGCATTCGGGTAATCAATATCCCCGTCCAAATTGCTGTCATAGTCTACTTTTGTGGCAACATTATTTTTACCAAATGTAACACTATCCGCACCTGGTGCATCAATTACTACCTCAACAAAGTTTTGATTCAAGGTTGCTTGACGCGGCAGGATAGGGCGTATAATGTCATACATTACACCTGGTGCACTGACTTCCAAGCGAGATGTGGCTTTAGAATTGCCGTTTACGCCGTTATTGTAAACAGTAAAGGTATAAGCTAGTTTTGAACCGTCTTTAGGTAATTCAATATCTGATAGAATGAACGTAAAGTATTTTTTGTCACTCAAATACTTAACTTCCAAATGATCCACTTCTACCTTTCCCCATGAATCCTTTCCATCAATTAATAATTTGTTTTTCCCTAAGACCCATTTTTTGTCGTACTTATCATCGGAAGATTTGATTTCAAGTACATATTTTGGTTCCTCACCACTATCAATTGCCGCTTCCATGCTATCAAGTCTTTCTTCGATAGCATTCGTTTTATCTGGTAGATCGATAAAATCAAAGGTGCCAAAGACATTCATTTTCTTTTCTTTGGTTGTATATACCCCGTCTTTTCCAGTAAAGCGATTATCTTTAGAAGGTTTCTCCGTTGCATATGGATAAATACCTTCTGTGCCATTTTTTGGAATTTCAGGGTAATTGTTAGAGAGTAACGTAATTTTGTATGTTTTTTCGTAAAGGATATTGCCCTTTTTATACCTGAAAATCAAGGTGTTTTGACCCTCAATAAAACTAACCTTTGTACCAGATTTCATTTTAAATTTATAGTTGTCGCCACTGATCGGTTCTAGAGGGATTTCGCTGTTATTCAAAGTCAACTTGATCGTTCCGTTTGTGTAACTAGCTGCATCAAGCTCGACATTACTAACCGTACCCTCAAAATTTTTCATGCTAGTTATCAGCTTTTCTTCGTAATCAGGCAGCGTCGGATCGTAATCAAAAACCTGCCCATCTTGGATCTTGGCAAAATCTTGAACAGGTCCAGAAGCTGATGTAATTTTTACGGAATAGCTATCTGTACCATTCGAACCTTCAACCTCAATCTCTAGTGTTTGCGTTCCGTTAATTGGCAGTTCTCTAATAGTAAACCAGAGACGCTCACCGCGAATCGTTCCCGTTGTAGGAGTAATGCTGACAGGAACTTTACCACCGCCTTGTCCAATCGTATGAACGGTGATTTTGCTTACAGTTGCTAGATTTTTGGTTAGTAGAGCAATAGAAAATGGCAATTTATTGATGGTTGTGTCCGCATCAAATTCTTTACCATTTTCATTGCCTGTCGGGATGGTTTCGGTTTGGATATACTCTGCACCTGTAATTTGGAACTTACTATCATCCTTGATGGTATATCCAAAATCTCTGTTTCTATCGTATGAGTCAGAATTTATTTTATTTGACTCCACTGGATTAAATCCATCCAACGCCACTGTGTAACGCTTGCCAATCTCAAATGGGAAGATTGTTGCTGGTGGTGTTGGATCATCAGATGGTTCTCCTGCATGTAGCTCATTACCTTTGAAACTAAAGCGATAATGATGATACTCAGCCCCATCCGGCATTTTGATTAAATCTGTACTTTTGAACGTAATATTAGCCAATGCGTTGCTAGATAGGCCACCTTCCATGAAGCGAGCCTTCAAGATTTCTGCTGTACTCGTAGCTGGATTAAAGGTACTGTCCACAGGAATCATCAAATCTCCTGTAAAGGTAAAGTTAGCAGGCTGTGGTGTACCCTGAGACAAGATTATTGGAAAATCTTTCAATTCATATTCATTTGTTGTTGAATCAACGGATACCTTCACATCATAAAAAGTAGCCGATCCGTCAAAATAAATGACTTCACGCTTGGATTCAATAACCTGATCTTTATTGGTCAATTTGAATGTAAGGACGTTCTTTCCCTTTTTCAATTTCAACTGACTGATAATAAAGTAGTTATCGTCTGATTCATTTACAAAGGCAGAACGTGAGTCTCCTTCGTCATTTTCCACGATTACCTTTGTAACGTTAGGAGCATTTCCCTCAATTGTAAAAATGCTATTACTAGTTGTAAAACCCTGTGTTACAACCGTTGCACTTTGTTCATTCAAAGGTAGCTTTTGTGCACCTGACTTGAACTGCAGGTTATACAAAAGCGGCGTATCAATATAGGTCACTTTAATTGAAGAAGTTATCTCGGAAGAACCATTCTTCCCACGAAATGTAATTGTATTTTCACCCGGGAACAATTCAATGTTTGAAACACGAATCCGTCTACCGTCATCTGAAACGATAACTCCCGTCGTCTTCTGTGGACCTTCTGTTCCGTTTTTCGGTGTTACCGTGTAACTAATGCCAATGGGAGAAACCTGATTTAATGTTCCCTCAAGAGATAGATACTTATAATTAACTATCTCAGGAAGATTTTCAAATATGAAGTTATTCCCGTTATTAGCCGCACCTACGCCCATCGGATAAAACGGAATCACGGTCAGCATCATGACAAACGCTAACAGTGCGTGCAATATCCTTCTGGTCATTCGCTCCCCTCCTCTTGTCTAGTTTTGCTGTGTGTTTCTCCTCAAAGAAAAAACATACCCTTTTCTTTATATCGGTAAGAACGTTGTAAATATTAAGGTTTTTAGCTTTTTTTCGACAAAGAAAAATAATTTCTTTCAGATTTATTCCAATCATACATACAGTAAATGTGTGGGAGCTTTCCTTTTGGAACCTATCAAGCCTCAAGCGATATTCACCCCACTTCCTTTCCATGTGAATATGTTGTTTTTCATGACAAGAAACCCTGGCAATGTGCAAATGATCATTGACATAATGCAAAGGATTATTTACATTTAACGTAAGATTTCAAACAGAAAGGGTTTTCTGAATGTTAGAAAATAGAGTGAGAGAGCATCGGGCTCGCCTGAAATGGTCTCAGCAGGATTTAGCTACTGCCATAGGCGTGACACGTCAAACAATCGGTTTAATCGAAAAAGGTGACTACGCTCCGTCAATAGCGCTGGCTCTAAAAATGGCCCATGCATTCCACGTAGCAGTCGAAGATATATTTCAATTGACAGAGGAAGGATGACTATCATGTTACCACGTTTAATGCGCTCTCCTGTGTTACCTATCTTGCCCCTTTATTATTTAGCAGGATTAGGCTTGGGTCAGTATGTGGTCTACTCGTCGACCTTGTACCGTTACTCACGTTAATTCGACTACCATTTAGTTTTACTTTCAACATTCAACTCAAAATGAAGAACTGAATTCAGGAGGAACTATCAACCATGAATCTACTCTGGCCTTATTTCATTATTTTTCTATTTGCTGCTACTCCCATGTTTGAACTCATTGCCATGATTCCAATTGGAATTTTCGCTGGTTTGAATCCTATTTTTGTTTCCTTAGTAGCGCTAGTGGGTAATGCGATTACCGTTTTTCTCCTTATCTTAATGATGGAAAAAGTACAAATTTGGCTACAAAAAAAGCGTGGCGACAAAGAACCAAGCAAGCGTCAGCAACGTGCTAAACAGCTTTTTAAGAAATATGGTTTACCTGGGCTGTGTATTTTAGGACCTGCTCTAGTGGGAAGTCATCTCACTGCTATCATGGGAATGTCATTTGGGGCAACCAGACAACAAATGTTGCTGTGGATTGGTATTAGTTTAGTTGCATGGACGGGGCTAGCAATGATCATTGGGTATTACGGGGCGGATGTTATGCAGATGGGTAACCAGAATGGATTTTTGATGCAGATGTTGCAAAAATAGTTCATGTAAACTGAATACTCTAAATCAAAAGCCTGAGGGATCATGCTCCTCAGGCTTTTGACTATATAATGATAACCACTCTACTCTGAGCGCTTGTTTACATGATGATTCATCTCTGCCAACTGTTTTTCCACTTGCTCAAGGCGCTGGACTAGCATTGCATCTTGCTTGTTTTTGTTCTTCATGAATTTTATCGCTGTCACGATAAGGTACACGATAAAAACATAGTACGCTATTGGATGAAACAACCCATCTGAAACACTCCCTACAAATGGGGGTCCTTACAAACCTAGCTCATTCCAAAGAAGCTCTTGCAATTGTGTGACCTCCATCTGAGTGTCTGGGAGTCGCTCTATGCAGGCAAGAAAATAGGTTGGTTCTAGCGGAAGTAAGTCTTGCAAATAGGCTTGTATTTGACAGGGTCGGTCTGGACTATCTTCAGCTTTCCCCATACTGCTCTTCTCTGCCTCTTTTTCTGAAACCAATCCTTGGGCTACCATTTTCAATCGTTCTCCCTCAGGTATCTGCTCCAATGTCTCCCACAACGAGATAAATGGTAGGGTAGCATGTAGTTCCATATAACGTAAGACAGCCAAACTACGTAGCAAATGCAAGGTTAGCTTTGCAGGAGCTTTCCCCCCACCATTCAACAAGCTTTTGTATTGCTTCTGTGCCATCTGCTGATAATGCATCATTAGCCGCTTTTGAGAATATTGCTTTGGAACCCATTTTCGCAAGGTGTTTACAAATTGCTCCTGTTCACGATAAACAATGGGAGAGTAGAGCCATTCCCACAGACTTGGATTGGATCTTTGAAACAAGCTAAGAGCTTTTGTAATATCCCATCCTACGATATCCAGCTTTTCTTCCATTGGTTCTGTCCAAACATCTGGGGATGGGTGGAGCGAGATGTAGTGCCGCGGTGCCCGCTTGTAGATAAAACGAACATCATAATCACTATCTAAAGAAGCAAGACCCCATGCTCGACTTCCTGACTCGCAAGCAAATAAGATTTGCAAATCTCCTATTTGTTCAATGTTTTTCAGACGACCTTCAATCACGGATGTCATGTTCATGTTACTCTCGCTCTCTCCTTGCTTATTCTTCTGTTGCCGCCTCATCAAAACAGCGTTTACCATTCACATAGTAGCTGTTGGTCTCAAAAATGCTAAACGCAATCTCCACTTCCGATATACCCTGCGACAGAACATGCTTAGACACACATGTGGCAAAGCGATCTCTCACCTCTGTTCCACGCTCGAACCAATAGACATGGATAAAGGGATACGTTTGCACTTGCTTTCCTTCAAAGATGGAAATAGTCGGTATGCACTCCAGTATAAAATTATCTGTTCCACATTCACAAATTTCTGCCAACTCACTCAGTAAAGCCTCGCTCATGTTACATGCTTGTTCGGCAGTAATCCCGCGTAGTAATAATTGAGGCATGTCATTTCTCCTTTTTCATTTTATTAAATACCTTTATAATAAAGGCGAGGAATACATGCAAATCGCACTCCCCGCTCAAGATTCCAAATGAATCAAAAGTAACTCGTAAAACTTCAAAACGACTTGGAAAAACCTTAAAGCTCCTCTACACGGAAGGTATGTGTAAAGACAAATCGTTCCGCTGGATCTAGACCACGAGCACCCGTCTGCTCTGCTGCTATCTCTAGGTTAAAAGCATCTGTGACAGCAGTGTATGGCTCAAGAGATACACTCGTATTCCAGCTTGGCTGGAAGACTAACATAAATGGGAATTGATCGCCAAAATCATAAAGGATTTTATGATTAGCTTGTTGGTCAATCAGCTGGCAACTCGTTGTCCCAGCCTTTACTGTAACAAAAGCGTGATCTCGTCCTTTTGGCATATCTGGATAATGAAGTCCCTCAGTCAATTGCTGGCATAATCCAGTTGGGGTCGGTGCTCCATCTACGAACCCTTCTTCGTTTACTGGCCACTCTAGCTCAGAATCAACTTGCATCACCGTTTGCTGTTCATGACCTTGCTTAACGGTGAAATACGGATGGAATCCTAGCATGAACGGTGCAGCTACATCGCTCTCGTTCTTTACTTCCCCTTCCAATCGCAGTACGCCGTCTTGTAGAACATAGGTAAAACGAAACACCAAGCGCGCTTGAAATGCTTCTAACAAATCAGGGTGATCAGCAAAATCAAATTCGGATACGACGAAAGCTCCTCGTTCAGCTTTTGCGCCGCGAGCTACAACCTTCCATTCACGCACGCGTAATTCACCGTGAGAATGATGCTCCCCTTTGTTTAATCCTAGTTGATATTGTTTTCCGTTAAAGGAAAAGCTCCCTTGTCTGATTTTATTTGGAGGAAACAAAATCGGATTCCCAAAACGGGCAGAGGCATCTTTGATCATGGATACCTTTTCAGGAGATACAAACACTTCTTTGTCGTTCACCGAAAAACGAAATAAATTATTTCCAAGCCCCGGCACCAGATGAGCTTCCGCTGGGTATTCTGCATCTGTCAGGACATACGTTATGTAATCATCTACTTTGCGTTCTGCCAATTGATATCTTGTCATGACAATCTCCTTTCTAGTCTCTTTATACGTTCATTTTTTAGTGTAACGCAATTGGAAATTGAAACACAAGTAGTGCCATAATAGAGCGAATTGACTGAAAGGAAGTTCTTGCTGGCAACCACATGAATTCATATGGTAGGATTTCTGATAAAGAGAACTAGTGTAAAAAAGACAGGAGGAATGACGGCATGGGTTGTACTACTTATGCCACATTGCTTTATCAGATAGATAAAGATCATGTGCAAGCAATTCTCAAGCGAAATAATACCACATCCTACCTTTATTCAATAAACGAAAACTGGACAGCGATCATGTTATCTGATGAGGAAGAAGGAAGCGATGAGTTCGCTGCCTACATCTCAGAGGCTACTGGACAGCTTTGCATGTATATAGTTTGTCTGCCCGATCAAGCTTGGGGATTTTCCTGCTATTTGAATGGAGAAGCTCTTGTTTCTTGGTACATCCAGTATGATGATGTTACCCCTGAAAGCCAAGTGGAGGGCGAGCTATCCACCTTGTCGGAGTGGGTGACAGTCCCGTCAAGCTATGAGAGGTTTCTTAGCTACGCGTTACTGAATGGATCAGATCAAAAAGCACACGCAGGAGCCAGGGAGGTATTTCTCCAAGCCTTTGATATAACATGTATCGAAGGTTGTTCCTACGCATCTCTGTCCAGACAAACAGCAGAATTTTTGCAACAGCGAAACATTCTTTTTACTAAGAGTCGACGCTCACCTGTTCGAGTAAAAAAACTGATCAACACTTGTTTGCAAGAACAAATGCTTCAAGCAGGATTTGTTCTGTCTGAATCGCTATCTATCACAAACCAAGTGGATAAAGAGAAAAGGAGTAATGCAGTTGAGCAATTTGCTTTTAATCGTGCCACTCCCTATGTAAATAACACTGGCTTGCTCTTAACGTTTCACAAGCGTCAGCGAAAGTTTACTGCTCTTTTACAACACGCAAGCTATGGTAGCGTTGATCTTTGGATCTGGGTTGAAGGAAAATGGGGTCGTACACACGGAGTAGCTCAGTGGATTAGCTATAAGGATGAACAAGAATTGAGAGAGCGATTAGATGAGGTAGCCTATTTGTTTTTGCAATATGGCCCTACTTTCTTACAGCAAATAGATACTAACCTGGAATTATTTTCCCCTCGTGATCTCTTAACTGATATAGCAGATTTGTCATTAGTCTCTCGTGGATTCTCTTCTGAATCAGCAGATGAACAAACCATCTATGTAAACAATCAATATGAAGTATTATTCACTCATACATCTTACCCACGTCAGCTGTTTGGGCGTTTTCGTCATATATCTGAACCAACAATCTGGCATAATCTTCACCCCTTTTGGCTCGATCAATGCTATTATTGTAAAAAAACAGAATTTATTCACCTCCTGGAACAAATGCTTCGGACCTTTGAACGGCAAACAACGTAAGTGCTTTTAAGGTCTGTAGGGATACTAGGAAGTGCTTCTCTCCCGGTAATTCTAACATTTATACATACATGCAGAGGTGGTTCTTTCTATGCAAGCTTGGTTAATTTTTGCATTACTATCTGCCTTGATGGCGGCTTTAGTATCCATTTTTGGAAAAATTGGTTTAAGCGAGGTGGATGCAAATACGGCAACCGCTGTTCGCGCTGTCATTATGGCCTTATTTCTTATTGGTGTAGTTCTTTTTGAAGGAAAATGGAATGCCGTTGGCGAAGTTATTGCCAACAAAAAAGCTCTTTCCTTTATCGTGCTAAGCGGTGTGGCTGGAGCCTTATCGTGGTTGTTTTACTTTGTTGCCTTAAAGTACGGGAAGGTTGCCCAAGTCGGTCCCATTGATAAATTAAGCGTCGTTTTGGCTGTTGGCTTAGCTTTTGTTTTCCTCGGCGAACGAGTTAGCTTACTTGGTGGTATCGGTATTGGACTAATTGCCGTTGGGACTTTATTAGTAGCATTTGGTTCTTAGTCATACCTTGTTTTTGCCTGATGCTTGTCAGGCCTTTCTTTTATCACCAAACAGAACATATATTCTTGTATTCTCTTATTCACCATCAAAAAGCGATCTTGTACATATTCCACAAGATCGCTACAGGGTGATAAACTCCAGTTGATGGCCTACACTTTCTCCACGCGGCCACTGCGAATAAGCCAAAGATGAAGAAAATACTCGGATAATCCGAAAAAAACGGCGATGAAAAAAACACCGTCCATACCCATTTTTGTTCCAACAAAGATAAATTTAGAAAAAAAGACAACAACCAGGCACATGATCATATCAAGCAAAGTCGTAAACCACAAGGTACCCGGCTGCAAAAACATTAGCTCCATTAATTGACCAAAAAGTGCTACCACCACACCTGTTACTACAGGTTCCCACCAAGAAGGATAATAAATGCCAGCATACACATTATCTAGTACCAGAAACAAAAAGGGAGTAACCACAAGCTTTATCCAGAATCCATTCAACGTTCCCACACCTCCTTTATATACTCTCTTAGCCTTGTTATAAACAAATTTAAAAATTGTATACCTTGTTGGAGCTGCTTTTTCGCAAAAATCTGTGAGAAAAGAAGGTGTTGACTCATGAGCGCTTCATTTCAAGATAGTATGTATTACGTAACTATCGGCGAAATTATTCGCAACTATCGGCAACAAGCCAACCTCTCCATCACACAGCTTGCCCACATGACTAGAATCAGTAAGGGCGTCATCTCTAAAATTGAAAATGCCGATACCAGGCGTCCAGAGCTGAAAACGTTAAAACCTATTGTCGAGCAACTACACATTCCCTATACAGAGATTATTGAGGCTTATTTATTGGTGGAACCACGCCTAGAAATTTTGGAGGAATTGTTGGAAGATGCGCTCCGATTGGGTAATCTGCAGCTAGTGCGTAAAATTGCACTCAGTTATCTAAAGTCACCTCAGGAAGAGACTGATAGCCTGCTTAGAAAGCTTTACGAACAAACTCAGCAAGTAAAAGACAATGTGTTAAAACAAGCTTTATACGACCTTATGGCTCAATACGCACGAGACCACGGCTTGCTTCAGCATTTGGCTCAACTTTTTCTACAGCTATATTTGATGGCGCAGCAAAAAGAAGCGGACTTTGAATCCGCCTATTACCTAGGAAAAAATGTTTTATTCTACGCATCTCTCCTGCCTGCTGAGCAACAAATCCAGTTATATCAAAATATGAGCATGCATGCCTATCTCTTATGTCGGTATGACGAATCCATCGTGTATAGCCAGCAATTATTGCAAATGACCCAACGTAAACATGCTCACACGCTATATGCTTATAGCACTTTGTTTTACTCATCGTATGCATTGGAGGATTTCCAAAGGGCAAAAGAAGCCTTTATTTGCTACAGCCAAATCTCCCGCACCTCCTCGTCTGAGCAATTCAGACTAATGAGGGCGTTACTAGAGTATCGAGTAGGCAACAAGGCCACCGCTATTCGGCAGTTAAAAAAATGTCTGACACTTGCTAGTCGTAAAACCATTCAGTTGGTAGTCAATCAACTCATTGAAATATACTTAGACTACGATCATGTATTAAATATTGCCTCTTTGCTTGAGGATCAGTCTTTTTGGAGCATTCAACCTGAAACCTATCTCGAGAAAAGAAGCTGCGGTCATTTTTATCGTTTACTAGGTCAATATTATCAGCGTTTAGGTGAGTACAAACAGGCGGAGCAAAGCTATTTACATAGTCTCATTTGTTATGGAGATTACCATCCACAAGGCAAACAAGAGTGCCTTAATCGCCTGTTTTATCTATATCAACACCGTTAAGCGTAAGAACGCGAAACCCATAATCAGTCTGCTGACTCCCCGTTTCTTGTAAAATCAGTTCTCCTGCACGTCTGATACGTTCCTGACCGAGCTCACAAATGGTTCGGTAGCCGTGTTGATAGGCTATGGAGGTAGTCGGTAGTGCTTCTGGCAGTTGAATCATGATAAAAGTACGTTTTCCACCATCTTCTGCATTTAATTGCATAACAGCATGGGCCGTAGTGGATGAACCTGCAAAAAAATCCAATACAATCGATTCTTTATGCGTTACGATCTCCACAATCTTTTTAAGTAATCGTTCATCTTTAGGAAAGGGGAAGAGTTGACCACCCATTAGCTTTCGCAAGCGTTTCATCGCACGTCTACCATCATGATAAAAAACGCTATACGGCACTTGATACTCCGTGTCATGCAGATAACGCTTTATACAGGGAATAGTTGTTTCATCTATACCAAAGTGAATTAAGTCTGCCTTAATGAATTCGTGCATGCGTTTTTCGGTATAAGCCCAGCCTCTCGATGGAACCTTAACCGTTTTTTTGGTGATAGGATGCAATACATCATAGACAGGACCACCTCCACCTGGCCAAGAGATATCACCTGGAAAGTAAACTCCCTTAGCGTCAATTGCGGCATAATGGCTGTGTTGCTTGGAGGGATGATCATCTGGTAACGTCCGATACCATTTTTTTAATTCCTGACTCGCCTCACGAGACCGTTCTCCATACTTTTTTCTAAGCTGCTTACCCTGCTTATATATTTCAGCTAAGCCCACTTTTTTCTCGCGCCAGACCTTTCGATGTTGTTGAAGATAGCTACTATTTTTCCATATGCCAACATAAATTCATGCGACATGGAAATAAACTTGGAGTCATTTTTTCTCCCTCCGCTCCAAACAAATTCACCTAGATAATTTTGTTCACCGTAAAGTTCGTCACATATATGGCGCAGATTTGCAAATTCTTTAGAATCAATGCTAATGAGAATGACTCCATCTTCTGTCAATAGCTGACGCGCTATTGACAGACGCGGATACATCATGGTGAGCCAATCGTTATGCATGCTTTCTCGCCATTCTTGATCAAACAAGGACGAGTTTTTATGAGCCAAGAGTTTGCCCTTCGTTTTACTGTGGTAGTTATCTTTGTAAATGAAGTTTTTACCAGTATTATAAGGGGGGTCTATGTAGATACATTGGATTTTACCTGTATGTGTGTCACAGAGAAGTCGCAATCCGTCTAGATTATCGCCTTCTATATACAGATTTTCTGTTTCGCTAGCATTTTGGGAACGCTGTACATTAATCTTGGGTGTGGGCGAAAAAGCTGGTCTCTGTGATGACTCCTGTAATGCGGCTTTCTTGTTTGGCCAGGTTAACCCGTATCCATCCTCGACTATGGCATCCTCTCCAAACAGCTTTTTCCATTCATTCTTTACCAGAACGCCTTGATGAATCAAGGCAGGGAAATGTTCTACCAACTTTTTCAGATTCTCCCGTTGCCACTCAAGCAAGTCTCGTTTCCTGTCCTCCAATTAGCTGGCACCTCCACTGTAACTATTGAAATGTCTCATAACATTCTTTCGATTACTATTCGTCATTTTGAAATTTTTTCCTTTTTATTAATGGTGCCTAAAAGAGAAGAATCGACTATAAGCTTTATCGTGGCTTGCATGGGAGGAGTTAGCTCTTTTTGGTTCCATTTCGATTTACTCTGAGGTTTTACACTGTACGTGGGCCTTCAGAAGAAAAAGAAAGGGCTCCATTCCTTTTTGGAATACAGCCCCTTCATTTATAGACATCATTATTCTATTGTATATACCTGACGGCTCGGCAATTCCAGGCAGTGCAATTTACCTCCATAAACACATCCTCCGTCAATACCAATAATCTTATTTTTCCCAAAATAAACATCCGTGCTACCATCTTCATGCAAATAGTTCGTCGATGTGTGACCAAAAACAACAATCTTTTCTCCCGCATAACCATGATGGAATTCTTCGCGTATCCAGATCATTTCTTGCTCGTCCATTTCAACCAGCGATTTTGTTGGACTCACTCCTGCATGGATAAAGATGTACTCCTCTGTCTCATAATAGAGTGGCAATTGTTCCAAGAAACGAATATCCTCCACCAATTGATCAGGTAATTCCAGTTTAATCCCTGGGGCCTCTTTATTTGGTATGATTCTAGGTGGCTCATTTGATCCTGATACTGGTCTGATCACCTGTTGTAAGGCTTCTTCTTCTGTTAATGGTAACTCAAATCCGTAGGGTCGTAATGTTGTAGGCGCATGATTACGCATCCATCTGCCCATCCAAAACTCATTGGCAATGGTTAACGCTTTAATCATCATGTCTTCATGATTTCCTCGTAGCGCAATGGCTCCTTCTTTAGTCAGTTCCTTTACTTTGGCAATGACTCCCTTAGCATTTGGTCCACGGTCTACATAGTCACCTAACAGGATGAGTTGATCTCTATCTGCACGGTAATTGGCTTTCGTTAATAATTGCTCCATTTTATCCAATTCTCCATGAATATCGCTCATTACCATAGTACGTTTCATGCTGTCTCACTCCCTTTATCTATCTACAGTATGGGTATGGTGTGTTTCCTCTGTTTTACCTTACATGAGCAAGAAGAGGGTGGCAAGATTTATTCAGAAAAAAGGTAACTTTCAAAACATCAATATAAAAAGAGAAACACACGAATATATTCCGTGTGTCATCTGTTGGATTAATCTGCTCGGTTCTTAAAAAAACAAAAAGTCGGAACGCTCGTCAGCTTTGTGTTGCTATCGTGCTCCTCTGTGCAGATAGACTCATCTTTTCCTTTTGAACGGATAAGTGTGTAATATTCGTAGGGACTTATTACAGAAAAATCACCCTGTAGCACTCCGGGGAATGCTTTATTGACCGAGTATTCCTGACTCTTGTATTCCTGCAACGCCTTGCCTTTTCGGTTTCGATAATTTGAAATATCCACTTTACCTGTAATAGGGAAGGCCGCTTGTGGCGCAGATTCCGTACAATGATCATAATAATGCGGAATGGAGACATAATACAAATCGGCATATTCTTGTTCAGTTAATTGTGCTTCTGAACGCTTTACCGCTATCTCCACTACCCTAGATAACGCAATATGATCAGGATGCCCCGTTACTCCGTCTGGTGGAAAGGTGATGACGACCTCTGGTTTTATAGATAGTAATGTCTGAAGTACTCGTTCTGTTAAAGTATTTTCGTCCATCTGCGTAAGTCCACCATCTGAATAGCGATATAACAGCAAATGGGATACACCCAAACAGCGGAGGGCACAGCTTAACTCTTGTTCACGCCAGACAGCTAGTTCCTCTTGACAAGTGATTGAATATGGGCCGCACTTACCCTTATTTCCTGATGTAGCCGTCACCAAATAAATATGATGACCTAACTCGCTGTATTTTGCGATGGTTCCAGCGCAGGCAAACGATTCATCATCGGGGTGTGGAAAAAGAAACAGTAGGCGTCTTTCTTTAGAATTTCCGATAAAATTTCCCATGTAGCTTCATCCCTTCGCTCCCCTTAGTCCTTTGGATTGGTATCAGGATATTGGCGGTTATTCATTGCTCGGAATCCCATGGCAATTACGCCTTTAATCGGATCCTGCTCGCTATCATCCACCATCGCTTTTGGTGCATATTGACTGATAAGCTGAATGAGCCTTTGTCTCACGAATGGTTCATGCTTCAAGACGCCCCCTTGTAAAATAACGGGACAAGCTTGATCATGCAGGTTAAGTTGACCCATGATCATTTTTATACCCTCAAACAGTTCATCTGCGGCTTTTTCCAAAATCGAGTGTGCCGTTTGATCTCCTTTTTGTGCTGCGCTACTTACTAGGCGTGATAATTCTCCTACTTTGTCAACCGAATACGTTTTCTCGTTATAGACCCAGTGAAAAAGCTGCTCCACATCATCCATTTGTAAATAAGCAAGCACTTCATCTGTTAGCAAGGTGGAATTCGCTCGACCATCTGATGATCTAAATATAGCGGTTAGCGCTTGATTGCCGATCCAATAACCACTGCCTTCATCACCTACTCGATGTCCCCATCCTCCTGCTCTGCTACTCTTTCCGTTCGTGCCTACACCGCAAACAATGGAACCTGTGCCAGCAATGGCCAAAATTCCGGGCCTACCGTTCGTAGCACCCATAAGGGCAGCAACGCAATCATTTTCAACTACTATCTGGTTTATTTGAATGTTCAGATCAAAAAGTACTTGGTTAACTAGCTTCAATATGATAGCTCGATCGTATGAAGTATCAAGACCTGCTATGCCAAAAACGGCACAGTCTACTTGTAGAGGAGATTGTGTATCAAAGGGGTTTTGTGATTGGGAAGTCAAGGCTTCAGTCATGGCTCCATTAATCGCCTTTTTTAACTCATGTGTGGCTGCCTCCACGCCGTTTCCATGATAGTTGCATGATCCTGCCCTCCCAGTTCCAAGTACATGTTGGTTCTGATCGAGTATCATCGCCAAGCTTTTGGTACCTCCTCCATCTACAGCAAGAAGAGGGATATGCCTTTTATTCATGTGTTCTCACTCCATGTCGACAGGGTATGATCCAGTTGCGACAAGGCTCTTTGGCAACGCAATGTTGCTGATTGCCACCAGTCCTGCACCAGCTCCTGTCTTGTTTTTCGAGATTGAATCATGCGCATCATTTCTGTTGGGCTAGGGCCACCTGGCAACGTACGAATTTTCACAAAATGCACAGGATCAAGCGCTTCAGCAAGCTCTGCCTCAGTCAGTAGCACATCTCTTTTTATCACTTGTTGGGCTGCTTCATTTACCATGCAAAGACTTACTTGATCAGCCGTCAATCCTTGTTTGAGCGCCTGTTGTACCACGTGACTGACGAGATGATGCGACGTCCTAAAAGACAACTTATCCGTACGCACCAATGTATCCGCAAGTTCTGTTACCGTGGCAAAGCTTCCCTTGATTCGTGCCAATAGAACTTCTTTATTCACCTGCATGGTCGTCATGACTGCTGCAAGCAAACGATACATGTTATCCAAAATGGCCAGGCTCTTCCACACATACGGCTGCATGTCATCTTCTGTATCCACAATATCACCAAACGGGGTGTTATGCATCATCGAAAGCACTGTGTTAGTCGTACCTACGCAACTGGATAATAAGGCCCGCATATGCTCCAACGAGACTGGATTACGCTTTTGGGGCATGATGGAGCTGATCTGAACATACGGATCTGCCACCCTCACAGCACCAAATTCTTGCGTGCACCACAGTAGGAGATCCTGTACCGATCGCCCAAGATTAATTGCTGCCAACTGAACTGCCACCATCGCCTCGCCAAGATAATCGGCACCACTAATTGCATCGTAGGAATTTTCTACCATTTCATCAAAACCTAATAATTCTTGCATTTGAACTCGACTGATCGCAAAACCAGAAGTGGTCAGCGCAGCCGCCCCCATTGGACTACGGTTACAATTTTCATAGGCAGATCGTAATCGACGTAGGTCGCGTTCCAAGGAATCTGCCATCGCCATTACATAGTGAGCCAAGGTAGTTGGTTGTGCCTGTTGGGTATGAGTGTAGCCAACCATTACTGTATCTATATGCTCTTGTGCCACCTGTAACAAATATTCATGTAAAAGCATTCCTGATGCAAATGTTGCAAGTAACTCCTCTCTTAGTACCATCCGATAAATGCAAATCCCCATGTCATTACGGCTACGTGCAATATGTAAATTGCCGGCAAGGTCACCTGCCAACTCTAGCAACTGGCTTTCCACCTGGAAAAATAGATCCTCATATTTACCCGTGTATGTAGATTGACGCAATGCTTCCAAATCAAGCTTCTGTAACGCGTTCGCGATTTGTCTCGCCTCATCTACAGAGAGTAGTCCCTGTTCTTTCAACATGACTAAGTGAGCTTTATTGATGGCCATCATTGGTGCTAACAGGTGTGTTTTTGCTTCTTCAAAAGCAGGTTCTAGAACTACTTTTGCATAGGTTTTCCCAGGGAAGGATGTTCCTTCTTGTTTGTACATTTTCGCTTGTTGTGCTTGATAAGTCATGTACTATGCCTCCTCATCTATTTTAGTGGATCAATTTACATCTAAACATCCGAGGGCTCCCTATTACGCTGGGAACCCTCATGGGTGAAAGGTAAACAGTTTGCTCTACAAATTGACTCGTTGGCTACCTTATTAGCTTCATTGCTTCATTGCTTCAAACTGATCATATTAACAAACATCCGGATCGCACCCGGCACTAAACTTGGAATTTCTCGATACCAGACCAAGGAACTGTACGTATAGGTTCCTTTGCCATATTTGGCAGTAAGGTAAGTACCTGTGAACTCCTGCTCACCTGTATCACCATTTCTAATTAGCTCGGTATACTCTTTGCTCCAAGCAGATGGGTTATAGGCAGAGCGATCCTGAATCCAACTACTCCAATCCTGCTCGGTGATTTTGTTTGGCTTTGTAAATAATGGATGTGTTGGTTGTAGTATTGTCACCTTGGAATTTTCATCTGTAACACGCCACTTAATAAGTGGTTGCCCGATCGTAATCGGATAAGGAGCTAGATCAGGCGTCCATTTATCCTCTGGCTTATGGTACTGTACGACCAGATTACCACCATTCTCTACATATTGAAGTAGACGCTTATTACTTGAAATCAGTTCCGGACGAAAACCATATGCCCGTATGCCAAGCACAATTGTGTCATATTGCTGTAAATCGCCTGATTCTACCGTTTTTGCATCCAAATTGACCACATTGATGCCTAATTGGCGCAAATATTGGTCGATTTGATCAAAACCACTGGCAATATAGCCAACCTTTATATTTTTCTTCAGTTGCAGATCAAACGCTTGAATAGCAAGTACAGCGGGTTGGATGTAATAGGTGGTGCCAATGTGTGGATACTTGATGACTTGCACATTTTCTTGACTCTGTAATCCTGTCAAGCTCGCTTTTGCCGAAATCTCATACGTACCACTCTTTACTTGTTTGGATGGGGTTATCTGGAATGAGATGCTTTTGGTTTCCCCTTTACTAGCAAAGGAGAGTTTACTCGACGCTGGTTTCGCACTCCAGCCGACAGGCAACGTAAGTGAAATGGTTGGTTCGCTAGCACCCGGTGTATCGTTTTTCACTGTTACTTTGACTGGAATTGATTGATTTTGCTGTAACGTATTTAACACAGTGGCATTCGGGTCGAGTGATAAGGAGAATGGCGGTAAAATGCCGATCGCGTCTTGTGGTATAACAAGCAAGGTCGCGTTCCCTCCAAAAACCCTGTAGGTGATATCACCAGAAACCACTGGTAAGCGATACGGATGAAATTTGGCAGCATCTTTTGGAATGCTTACGTCATAGGTGGCTGATATAGTTTGGTTGTAACTGACTTTGCCAAAGGTCGTAGAACCAGTCGCCTTCACCTTCCATCCATCTGGTGTGTTCAGTGATAACGTTACGTTTTCGATTGCTACCTGACCGCCATTGTATACTGTTACCGTCACTTTAGTCGTTTGCCCAGGGATTAGCTCACTACTGGCTGACTTTACTTTACCTACGAGTGACAATGCTTCTGCACTCGCTTTATTTAGTTGACGTTCCTTTACCTTCAAACGGTGTAGCACATCCACTTGGCTTCCTGCATCTAGCTCAGGTGACTTGGCTTCCTTGATCGCTTCTGTTACATCCTTTTTCATTTGATGAACTTCCTTAGCCACTTTCAAAAAGTCTGGATAAGCGCTGACAATACGTTCTGCATCGCTTTGTAGCTGCTGGATTTTTTGGGATAGACGACTTCCTTGCTTCTGTTGGGCAATCTCTTTGGACCAGTCCTCAAAGGTACAGGGGATGCCCTCAAACATGCCCGTTTCCTTCTGTTTCATGGGCCCAACTGCTTTTGCCAGTTTATAATAGGCAAAGTCAGGTCCCTCGTCGTAGTGGCGCCCCATTCCTTGGCTTTTGTGCATAAACCGAGATTCTTCCCCCAGCTGCTTGTAGGAAGCTCCATATATTTGATCGTAATCACCTATAGGAACCCGAACTGTATAATCCTTGTCACTTGCTGGTAGATATAACTTTTTAACCTGCCAGGGAGATAATCCTGCTTTGATTTGTTCAGGAAATACATTAGGATTGGCGGCATCTTCAAAAGCTCGCACCGTAATCACATTAATCGCCCGGTGATGACCGTGAGTAGATTCTTCATTTAGAAAAGCAGGGATCACCACATCGGGACGCATTTGACGGATATGACGAATTAAGCGTTCATAGGTCTTCTGTTCGCCCCATTTTTCTAATGTTTCATCTGGACTTTTGGAAAAGCCAAAATCATAAATGGGATCATTAATTTGTTCACTAAGATTGATGAGGTTCACGTTGGTAATTTTGGATGCTTCTTGTAGTTCCCGCGTACGGATAATGCCTAGCGAATTGCCCAGCTCACCGCCGATCTCATTTTGGCCACCTTCTCCACGAGTAGCAATCAGACTGGTTGTCTCTATCCCTTTGCCCAGACTAAGATACGCAAGCGTAGCACTATGCTCGTCATCGGGATGTGCCCCGGTATTCATCGCACTTGCCACCGTAGTCAGCGGCAGAATCGATTTCCATAAATCAACGACTCCCCGATCGGCATGGGCGGTCTGTGGAGTAGGCAGGATTACCAACGTAGTAATAAGAGCTGTGCTGGTGACAGCTGCAAACCATTTGGAAAACAGGCGGAAACACAAATTTCCTTTTCTCAAGGGGTTCCTCCCTTTTTGAGGTCGTACTTTTGGAAAACAACGGTAATGAAGCTTGCTGTTGTTCACTTATACTCCCGTGTGGGTGCAACATTTAGTCTGGCTACTATTGATTCGTTTCAGACCTCATAGCCCTAAACCGCTGAGCCAGCTTGATCTCCCGTCCATTTTTTAGAAAGGAACAGAACAATGATAATCAACACAATCTGCAAGACACCATATGCACAGGCTGTGCCGAATTCAAAGGAATACATTCGCTGGAATATCTCTACAGAAATGGGTGTGGTGCTCGTCGTAAACAATAGGATAGAAGCTACAAACTCCCCAATTCCCTGTACGAATGCCAATAATGTTCCTGCCAAAATTCCACTTAACGCCATGGGAAATACGACACGTCGGAAGCTGTACCACCAAGAAGCTCCCAGATTACGGGCCGCTTCCTCCACGGAATGATCGGTCTGCATCAACGTAGCTGACGTGGAACGAAAGACCAATGGCAGATGACGAACAAAATAAGCCAGAGGTAAAATCCAGATTGTTCCTACCAAAGCTTGATTAAAGCCAAATAGATGTGGCTCGCTGAAGGCAGCAAGTAAATTAATCCCGACAACTGTGCCAGGCAATGCCCACGGAAGCATGATCAGGATATCCAGCAAGGTTTTTCCTCTAAATTTCAATCGAATCATCGCATAAGCCGCCGCTACCCCAAAGATGACATTCCCAATGGTTGCAATCAGGCTCAGTTCAAAGCTGTTGGCGATGGGTCTCCATGTTTTACTGTCCGTAAATAGATCCAGATAATGAGAAAAGGTGTAGGATGGCGGTAAAATCTGTACCGTCCAAGTAGCGTCTTCTGAGAAAGACAGGAGCACTAGCACAAGGATCGGCAACATGAGGATAACAATACCAATTGTGGAGAGGACCATTGCTGTATATCGACCTACCTTACTTTTTACCTCCGTGCGATGTACGCTTACCCCTTTGCTTTGATTCTGATAATTGCGTACCCCTTGATACCAGCGCATCACTAACAAAAACACGATTGAAACGACAGATAGGATAGTAGATTGTGTCGCCGCCATATCAAGATTGCCGTTGGTGCGGGAAAGATAGATTTGCATGGTCATCGTGCGGTCAATTCCAAAGATAAGCGGAGCAGTATAGGAAGCCATTGCAATCATAAAGACCAGCAAAGAGGATGCCACAATAGCTGGCGTAAGCATAGGCAAAATGACACGATGCCAGACTATAAATCGGTTAGCACCAAGACTAGCTGCCGCCTCTTCAAGCGAAGGATCTAACCCTTTAATAGCGGCTGAGGCCGTCATATAAAAATAGGTATACATGGTAAAAGTATGGACAATCAGTACGCCCCAAATGCCTTTCAAAGAAAAAGGGACCTGCTGGAGCTGAAATAATTCCTTTAATGCCCGTGGAATAATGCCGCTCTCTCCATATAAAAATGTAAATGAAAGCACACCAATCAGAGGGGGCAATGCCATCGGAACCATGGCTAGTACAGACAAAATTTTGCGTCCGGGAAAATCATAGCGTTCCAATAGAAACGCCATACTTATTCCCACGATGCCACACGTGATCACACTTAGCACTGAGATGTACAAACTGGTCCAAAGTGCTTCCAGATTGGCCGTATGCTCCAAACTAAAAAAACGAGCGTAATTTGCAAACGAAAACTGTCTGTCTATGCTCATGCTTTGAAAAAATGTCTGCCATAACGGATAAACGACATAAGCGAGCAAGATGAGAAATAAAGGGGCAACTAGCACATAGACAAAAGAGTTAGAGGAAAAAATCGTGAGGTGTAGAAATTTATTTCGCAGTAATTTCGGTTGTGTATTCATTTGGTACCTCCCCGATCCGTTAAACAAACTAGGTGATTACCAAACCGCTTACTCTGGGTTCCTTCGTTGCACTAAATCACTTACACATAGGGTTCTCCGTAAGAATAAAATAGACACTTGCTTTAGGAATGTGCAAGGTGATCGTCTCCCCACGCTGTTTTACTTGACTGCCCGCATGAATAAACATCGCTCTCAGGTGTTGTTTGTCGCCTACTTTACAGACATAGGTAATGCTGGCACCTGTGAATTCGGAGATGATAATTTGTCCCTTCATTTGATTGATTTCTCGGACAAGTGGCTGGTCGATTACGTCAGCTTGAGTGTTTACCTTCTCGTTTTTAATCTGTATAGCCTCAGGGCGAACGGAGATGGATACTTTGGCTCCCTTTTTCATACTCTCGCTAGTTGACACATGATGACGATACCCTATCACAAGCAAATCAGGTTCGATTTGCACACTAACTTCTTCTCCGTCTATCTGCACAACCTCGCCTTCCCACAAATTGGTTTCTCCAATAAAAGAAGCGACAAAACGATTAGACGGACGGTTATAAATGTCGTCTGGTGTACCAATCTGTTGCACTTCACCACTCTGCATCACCATGATGCGATCCGACATCGCCATGGCTTCTGCTTGATCATGCGTCACATAGATCGTGGTGATACCGAGCTCCACTTGCAAACGTTTAATTTCTAAGCGTGTCTCTTCTCGTAGTTTGGCATCCAGATTGGACAATGGTTCATCTAATAATAAAATGGACGGCTCAATGACTAACGCTCTTGCTAGGGCCACACGCTGTTGTTGTCCCCCAGATAATTGATCAATCCGTCTGTTTCCATACCCGTCTAAATGCACCAATCTCTGTGCTCGCTCTACCTTCTCTTTGATTTCTGTTTTGTTACGCTTGCGGACTTGTAGACCAAAGGCTATATTTTCAAACACCGTCATATGTGGAAAAAGAGCATAATTTTGAAACACCATACCTGTACTTCGCTTATGTGGTGAAACATATGTCATATCAGCATTAGCAAATAGAATGCGACCTGAGGTAGGATAGTAAAAACCGGCAATCATACGTAGCGTGGTTGTTTTTCCGCATCCACTTGGTCCAAGGAACGTAAAAAACTCTCCTTGTTTAATCTCAATGTGGACGTTTTCCACTCCTTTTGCTTTGCCAAATGCCTTTGTTACGTGCTCTAACGTGACTCCACTCAACTATATTCCTCCTCTCCTGTCATACGAAACCAAAGGATGCCCCCTTCTCTGTATTGCCACCTATCAGTTATTTCTTGCCTTTTCCTTTAATATTCTCATCCCAATATTGCATCCACTCTTTTTCTTTCTCGGCCATGACCTTCCAATCAATCTCCAATGGTTTTAGCTCCACATCTTTTAACCAAGCAGGCAGATTTTCTTTATTGATATTTGATAGTGTGGGAATTTGGTAGTACTTCTCTGCCATTTCAATTCGTATTTTTTCATCAAATAAGAAGTCATAAAATTCCTTAGCGGCATCCAGGTTTTTAGCGCCCTTTACAATCGCTACTCCATCTACTAGGATTGGCGCACCGCTTGCTGGATAAATGTAATCAAATGGTTGCTTCTTTGTTTCCTTTTGGATCATGACATCTTGCAAATTCCACAGAGATATTGCACCCTCTTGACGTGCTAGCTTCAAATACAGGTTGGTAGGATCCTGAGCGTATTCCTTCGTGTTCGCGTCCAATTTTTTCAGCCATTCATAGCCCTTGTCTGGAGTTGTTAGACCTTGACGATACATCATCGCCGAATAGATCGTGCGCATCGTACCTGATTTCAAAACACCACGGATAATAATGTTATCCTTGTATTTTGGGTCTAGTAAATCATCCCAATCTTTGGGCGCTTCTGCTTTTGGTAGCATATCGGGATTGTACATGATGACTTCTGGCAGTAGCATTTCCCCATACCAACGATCTTGTGAGTCTTTATACAAGGTCGGAATATGATTGCTGAATGGCGGTTTGTAGCTTTCTAGCAAACCTTCATCTGCGGCAGTCATTAATCCCGATTGTGTACCTCCCCACCAAAAATCCGCTTGTGGATTCGCTTTTTCCCCACGTATCCGCTCCAAAATTTCTTGTGCTCCAATCGTTAATACATCCACCTTTATATCGGGATGAGCTACTTCAAATTTAGGAATAAAATCTTCTACTACGCTTTTGTCACGCCCTGTGTAAATGACCAGCTTCTGCTGTTGTACACTCGCTTTACTTGATAGCTCGCTTGTCTTGGACGTTTCACCTGTACCTGCTTGTGAAGAACAGGCCGCGAGCGAGATTGCTACTGATCCAGTTAGAAGTGATTTCACCCATTTTTTTCCTACACACCCTACCATTTTCCCTATTTTCCTCATTTCATCTCCCCCTTTAATTCCCTACTCTGTCTTTCTCCCAATCAATCCCGCCTGAGAATCTGCTTATGCTGACGGCTAGTAATGATTACTAACAAAGTATGGATGGTGTGTGTAATTTATGCTTGTTTTTTTACTGAAACGAAGTGTTTTTATTTTCTGTAAAACTAGTAGAATCAAGGGTAATTCTATCAGCTCAACCATGTATACTTTCCCAGCGCACAAAAAAATCGCAAGCAACTAGACTTGCGATTTTACATCATTTTTTTCTAACAGGAATATATAACAAAATGATAGCATTTTCGTCTACTATTTTTGAAAATTCCGGTCCATACACCTCAAAATTATCCCGTACATCCAGCTCATATTCCACACTAGGAAACCATGTACTCCAAATATAGTCGTAGGTGCTTCTAAGTTCACTACCTCTTCCTTGATGGCGAAATAGGTTTTATAGCTTAATAGGCTACACTTGTTTCACCTTCACTATCCAACTCTTTAGCTTGCTCGGATCATGGCAGACCACATACGCTTTTGAAAACCGATACAAATAGTTCTCTTCATGAGATTTAGGAGAGAGCACGATTAGCTTTCGTTTTAATTCTTTCTCATACAGATTGAATATCTTCTCCTTTCTCCCCTCATCCAGCGCACTATCAAATTCATCAAGGACAATATATCCGGGGCTAGCCTGAATGGTTTGTAGGAGAGCTAGCGCAAATAAGAGTGAACTTAACGATTCTTCGCCTCCCGAAACACCTTTACCCACTTTCCCGCCTCGAGCTTTGGTGCTGACATCTTCCATTTTGCCTCGATGCCCTTCTTTTCTTGCTCTCAGGTACAGGTAATAATGGACTTGGTTACGTCGATCTGGCTTCATTTCCCAATCAATTTTCCCACCGAAACCGAATTCGCCCATATAATTGACAAAACGTTGATTCACTTCCAAAACCCGCATATTAATTGTAGTTTCCATATCGTCTTTCAAGCGCTCCATCCGTTCCGTATATTCTTCTAGTAAACGCTTGGCTTCCTGTAGCTCCTCATTGGAACGTTCATATTCTTGTTTCATGATTTCATAATTTTCTGGTGCTGCCTCATCAATATCAGTTTCTTTTGCAGCCTGATCAAACGTTATTTTACCAGTCTCTCTCTGTTGATGTGCCTGAGCCTTAGTCCAATTTGGTAGTTCTGTTAGAGAATTTTTGGTATCTGAAAACCTATACGGAGTAACGTCTTTCAGATAAGTTAACTCACGGGAGGTGGCTACATATCCCTCTTCATTCGTGTTATATTCATCACTTTTCCGTTTAATTAGTCGTTCTGTCTCTTTACTATTTCGTTCCTTATCGTCTATAGATTGCTCGATCCGCTTCTGTCTTCTTTTTTGATCTGACTGCTCTTTTTCCTGTGTTTCATATTGCGTTTCTAATTTTTCTAGTAGCGCCATTTCTTCCTGTAACTTTACAACCAATGATTCTAGTTCCAAAGTTAGTCGTTGAATTTCCTCCATTTTCTGTTTTTCCTTAGCGAATTCCTGATAGACCGCTTCATATTTTTCCAGTTGTGAGATACTTACCCTGTAAACAGCAATCTGCTCTTGAAGAATATGTAAGCGTTCAAGGAATTTTTGTTCCTGTAAAAGTAATTCCTGATCCAGTTGTTCCAGCTTGTCATGCTTTTTTTTCGTTCCATTCTCTCTCATTCGTGACTGAGAAAAAGGCTTCTGCCTTTTTCACCTTATCCAATGCTGAATGCAGAGAAGTGTTCTCAGTTCGTAATCGTTCCATTTCTTTCGTAACCAATAGAATCTGCTGTGTTCTTTCCACGATAACTAGCTCGATTTCCTGTTTACGCTTTTGAATAGCCATTTCACTTAAAATAAATTCTTTTTCTTCTTGTGCCCCTCGTTTCCCCTTCGTGTCTACCAAAATGCCATTTTCATTCGTTGGCATTTGTTCAGTCTGGAACGATTTCACCCACCAAAGTGCTTTTACAGCAAAGGGAATCAATTCTTCCTGTAGTGCTTGCTTGATTTGAGCATGCAAGTCAGGTAGGCTGGTCAAATAATATTCGGGAACAATGTCTGATAGAGAGACATGATACAAGTCATTTGGTGGCACAAACACTTTTCCATCTACAAAAATCGTATATTTGATTGGATCAAACCATTGTTCATCGGCTGGTCGAGATTTGTCATCTAATTCGATCAGCTCTTGTAATGGATAAGCCTTTATTCCTTTACTTGCAAAATAGACGAGTGACTTTTGCTGACGCTGGCTCACATAGCGATTATTTTTCACATCCTCATGTTCACTCTCTAGTTTTTTCCTCTCCTCCGACCACATTCTATGGTTATCTTTGTTATGTTCCAAAGAGCGTTCATTCTCAGCAATTCTATCTGTAACAAGATGACTACTCTTGTATTCTTCTAATACTTCTCTATTCTTGATTTCGTCTACCTTATCTTGTTGAATTTGAAATTCAAGAAGCTTCATCTCACCTTGATTTTCCCTTAATTGACTTCTGATGGTTTGAAACTGTTCGTCTAAGCTATTCTTTTCTTTCTGATCGCTATCCAGAGCAGAGCGAAACTGGTTTAATTCGTTTTTTACTTTCTCTTCTGTCTTTGGTATATTTTGAACTTGCCGTGTTACATGTTCTATCTGTTTTTCCAAATCCTGTTTCTTTTTCTGACAAGCTTTCTGTTTTGCTTGCAAATTATCTTTTCTAGACTGGACTTCCTCTAAAGACTGATTCGTTGTTTCTAATTCTATTGTGACTGCTTCTACATTTTGCTTTACCGTTTGCAACTGCTCACGAAGTCCAAATAAAGCCTTTTCATCTTCGGCCTGCTCCGTTTGATATTGTTCGATTTGTTCCTTTAAATCAGATATCTCCTGAGAGTAATATTTCTGTAAAACAAGCAAAGCAGAAACATATTCGGTTAACCCTGCCTCTAGTCGTCTGTTACGATCATGAAACCGATCCAATTCTCTTTGCTTTTGGGTAAGTCCCCACTTTTTATTTTGAAGCGTTTGTTCTGCTGCTTGCATAGAAGTAGCAGCTTCATTCACCAATTCCTTGCTCTCTTCCCAGTTCTTCTGAATCGTATCAATGCCATACATCTCACTAAAAATTCGAAAGCGTTCCTCTGGATGCATAACCGCAAATTGATTAACCTCTTTCTGATACCAAATTAGATAAAATTCATCAGGATCGACCGCATACTTTTGTGAAATCTGTTTTTTGTATCCTGAGAAATTATAATTTTGATCCCCTGACGAATACTTTCTAGTATATTCCCATTGATCAATGTTTTCGCCTTCTTGAATGTAAAAATCTTTTTTAACAGTTTCACCCGGTTTCTGCTCGATGTGTAACGAAAACTGGACGAATGCGGGCGCATCTACTTTGACATGTCCTGCATTTTTAAATAACAAATCAATACTAGCCCTCCATGTCTCATCGGGGGATAAATTTTGTGAACGTAGGCCTTCCAAGTCTACTTTGCTAGAATAAAGGACCGCTCCCAAACAAAATGTAATGGTAGATTTACCCGAACCGTTTGGACCAGAAATAAAAATATGATCCTGCTCCTCAGATAGATCCATTATAGTCTGCCCATAATCACGGATGCCGTTAAACCGTAATCGCCACGGTATCATGGAGTTTGTCCTCCTTCTAAGTTGTACCTTTTGAAGAAACGTAGCACATCTTCCATATGAAGTTGATTAGATTGGCTAAATTCCGCATATCTTCGTAAAAAGGAGTTTGAAAAAAGATGGCTACCGATCGCTGTCAATTGATATGCCTCTTCATCTGAATTCCCTATGTATGGTTCGATAGCTCCAATTTTTCGTAACGAATCTAGATTAATCTTTATACGCTGGTTCGCCTTTAACGACTCATGCCCAAAGCTATCAACCAATTGATTGAAAAGCGTATACTCATTTTGTAAAACTTCCTGATGATAAAAAATAAACATTAGAATTGCCAAGCTCTCCTTGGAAAGCACCGTCTTAGCCTGTTTAGCAGGTACTCTCATCATCACCACAACCTGATTACGACGCTCATCATAGATCACTTTAAAATATCGACTAATCGCTTGATTGACTCGTTGCAAAAAAGAGAAGAATGCTTGCTCATCATTAGCGATTCCGATAATTTTCTCCACTTCTTTTCGTGATAGCCCAAAATTTGCATTCCGAATCGTAGCAGAGGATGAAAATAGAATCTGTATAAAAGCAGACTCTTCTTCTTTTGTTAGTACTCCTTGAAGAGACATCATCGCAGATAGAGGGTTAAGATTTACTTCCTCGTTGATTTCTTCGTACAATGCCCTGTCCTTGCTCATCATCGATCCACATCCAATCCTTGTCTGAGTATGATTTTGCTGCTGATTTATTATTCATAATTTCTTTATTCGTCGGTTCATCTACACTAGCTCGTTGATTGCTAACTAAAGCAGATACGCCAATTAAAGCATTTAGCACATCGCTCCATTTAGCAGAACCACCTGCTTCTATTACTAGCTCTTCCATTCCAGCCTCGTTTACTTGTTCCAAATAGGCTTCAATCTGTTCCGTTTGAATAAATTGTTTGGTCAACTGCCAGCGTGAGTCGCCCATCAACTCATCAATGGCACCCATATCTAACTCTTCCATCTCTTCATACTCAACATCAAGTACTTCTTCCATCTCTTCTGTATACGGTTCATAGTTTTCGATATACTCGACAGCTTCATTTATACCTTGAGCAGGAATTGGTGAAGGGAATTTTACTGGAACCCACACTCCATCTAATTCCTCTTCATCATAGTTTCCCTGTTCCATAAAGCTTAGGATTTGATGCGTATCGGGAATATCTGATTCTATTGGACTATCAAATGATTTCATAATAAACTGACGGAAGGTTTCTGGCTGGATTGCTTGGATCATATGGGATTGTTGCAGCATTGAGAACGTCAGAATTTTATTAATCGTTCCAATGCTTATCTTGGTCCCTTCCGCCATTGTAGCCGTCCCTCTTTGCATAAAAGGAGCCAATGTTAATCCCTCTTCAAAGGTTTGAAACTTTTCAATTCGTTCCGCTAATTTATTTTCCAACTCTTGCATTAATTGATTAATAATCTGCACCTGCGGCAAAGCATTCCGGTCAGCAAGATACTCTAGCTGCCTTTCCTTCAACAATTCAATGGCATCCTCTACATTTTTAATCATACTTACCAGTTTATTTCCGCCCGATATGCCTTTATCATCATACGCTTCACTTAACTCGGCATCTCGTTTTGCTTGGAATAAAGATTTAGCCACATCATCATTCAAATAGTAGGCCAGTGAATCGTTGGCTAGTCGAATTAATGTGTCCATCATGCGCTTGCCTACATCACGCATTCTAATTCGCTTTGTTGTTTTTGTAATCCAGTTATACTTTCCTAGAATAAAAATTAATTGATTAATATGCGTCAGTGTAATTTCACTGTCATGTTCATAGTTGTTTCGGTAGCGGTAATACAAGGCATGTTCATTTTCAAGTTGTTCTGTCAGTCCCAATGCCTCTTCATTAATCAGATTTAAAATTCGCAGAAAACGAAGCGTATACAAAGGGGAATTAAAATATTTCTCAGAACTAAGATCTTGAATGACACCTGACAACGTCGATAAATCACGCATCACTTGCATTAATTCTGGTTGCCTTTCATCTGCTTTAAAAACGGAGATTAATGATTTATCCAGGTTAACCACTGTTCAGGTCCTCCCATGTGCTCTTCTTGTTCACGTTTTGACGTTTGTATCATGTCGGAGAAGATTTGTTCATAATCCCCCCACTTATTTACTGTTTGGAAAGTAGGCAAAATCAATGTAATTGGCTTACTATTCGTCAATCTATATAGTTCTTTGGCAATCGTATATCCCGATTCATCACAATCGGTCCATATCATTACATGATTTAGATTAGGTGAGTTTTGGACAAGTTGAGTAATCAGCTCTCGATGTCCATTTCTAACTTGACCATCTACACATAAGACAAAGCTACTCGTCTGCTGTAAAAATTCCGTTTCGTACGCCATGCGGGTCAACACACCCCTGTTCTCAACCAACCAGATATTCTGCGCAGTTGTTTGAAAAGACATATCATATACAGCAATGTCCGTTGAGGCATGAACCGTTCCGTGGGAGTAGTGGATGCTCTTCCCTTCAAGCTCTCCACTAAAAAAGATAGGCGTAATTGTACCCAGGCTAATTAAACCAACTACTTGTAAAGGCGTTTGCAATATGTATTCCAATAATTCCAAGAAGTCTTTTTTATATGGATCAAACTGTTTTGATCCCCCGATCGTCTGATAATAGCTAGCCCCTATCTCTTTCCAATCAAAATGGTCGACTGATAACGCTTTTTGGTAGACAGCCAGCATAAAATGTAAAAACGTAAGCTGTTTAGAAAATTTCCAGGTAGAATAGGCAACATTCACAGAACTAGTGTTAGCAGAATTCTTAGCACGTAGCTTGGGTGGTAGCGACTCGTTAGTCTGATTAAGTGCTTGCAGACACTCATTTTTTAGTGTTTGCATAGTCGATTCCATAGTAACAAGTACTTTTTTCCGAGCAGGAGAGAGATCATATAGAGTTGATTTATTACTAGATTTCTCGCATAGCCGTATCCATTCGTTTAAGCTGTATTGTTCTCTCTTCTCTTTCTCCTCTTTTTCCCCAATTACATACTGATATAACACTGGCCCCATACGAAAATATTCAGATAGGACCGTTTTCTCATCTTTTTGAAAACGTACTTCTTGGAGAATCCAACCATTTTGAATCCATGCAAAAAGCTCCTCTGTTTCTGAAAGCTTCTTTTTGTTTTTAGGACTGGTAAATTGTTTTACGAGGATTGAGGGAATCTCTATTTTCTTAGCTACCGTTGTAATTACAGGCTGTTCTACTTGTATATTTTTTTGCCTATCTAGTATTCCACAAGTTAATAGAGCAACTTTTCTTCGGATTCGAGCCGTCCTTTTCATAACCGGGATTTCATACTTCCCCGCTAAACTAACGATGCCTAATTCGTCAATCTCTTCATCTGCCAACAAGATGAATTGCTCAATAAATTCACGCCATAAAACTGGTATCATTCTTTTACTCCTGTCAACGTTTCTTTGTTTCTATTGTAACATGCGTACAACAGGGTATTATTTGTAAGATATTGAATTTACATGTAAAAATAAGATCAAACACACATAAAGAAAGGACACAGATAATAAAACATCCATGCCCCCAAGCAAGTTTCGGTTTACATCAAACTCATAATTACATTCCGCTCCCGAAACCCAAGCTTTTCATATAAATGTTTCGCATGATTAGCTACATAAACATTTAGCCTAATTTCAGGATATCCCTGTTCCTTTAGCCTCTGAATGGCGGCTTCCATCAGCGGCTTAGCATACCCCCTCCCACGGGACTCAGGCATTACATATAGCTCAAAAATATAGCCGATCTCTATGTCGGTAAACTGCTCGATGGTACTACCAGCTAACACCCAACCCACAATTTGCTCGTTCTGCTTACCTACTAGATACCAAGCCCCTTTCTCTAGCAGTTTATTGATTGGCTCCTGTATTCTTTCTAGATTCACATCAATGTGGCCCAAAGTGCCTTCCTGTAAAGCCTGCGGTGTCTTTTCAAATAAAAACTCCATGTCCTTTGCTGTTGGTTTTCTGATTTCCATGTTGGTAGTCTCCTTTGTTTTCACATCGTTATGTAAACCTTACTCCTTAGGTAAAACAACCAGAACAAACGTAACAATAGGACCTCCGAATAAGGACAAGAGAAACCATACAAGCCCCGATCGATTTTTCCCTTGTGCAAGCCCCGCGTTAATAAGAGCAAGAGTTCCCCAGCCCAATACATACTCGTTATTCATGTTGTTTATGCTCCTTTTCACAGTTTAAAATCTTGCTTCAATACTACCCCGAACTTTCAAACATTTATATTGTAACAAATTTTATGGAAAGATTAAAAAAACTTTGTTGCTTGAAAAATAACTTCACCATTTTCTAAAATACTGACCACTGAGTGCGTTTTTTTCGTATATTTGGTAAGCGGCTCTCCCCTGCTATCTTCTAGAATTTTTCGAAAAATGTGTGATCTGAATCACATCGTTGGATCGTTTGTTTCGTTAGATTTACTAATGACAGTAAAATGAACGGAGATGAGTTGATACGCTTATGAATACTCCTTTATACAAACCACAGTTGGACATGACGGATTGGAGTGAAGCCAATCAGGAAAAGTACAACAAACTGATCACTATCATTGACCCACACCTACACTCATTTGTCGCTGAACATGCAACGTTGGAAAACTTGATGGATAAGGTGCGAGAAGGTTACGATCTAGAAGTGTATCGTCTCGCTTTACAAGAGATTAAAATTGAAATGGAGCACCATTTTTTGTACGAAGAAATGTTTATTTTAGGTAAATTGGAGAATCATATTGTTGAAAAGGAAGTAGGTCCAATTGCAAAATTAGTACAGGATCATGTGATAATCCGTAAGCATTTTAACGATGCGAAAGAGTTGTTTGATCAAGAGCAAACAAAGAAATGTAGCGAACCGTTGATGCAGAAGATGAACCTATTAGCTTACCTATTGAAAAAACATATTGAAAAAGAAGATCACTACATTTTCCCATTGGTAAGCCTTGTACTAACAGAAGAAGAAAAGATAGCAATAGCCGAAGAAGTACGTATGGCTGATTTACAAAGACAAGCCTAGTTCGTCATTTCTTTTGCTAAGAAAGATAGGATTGCATGACATGCTATAAGGTATGGAAAAGCACGTTTCTCCCCTCTATCTAGTAAGGGATGAGCGTGCTTTTCCTCATTTCCATTCAAGAAAAGACAAGAGGAAAGGTACTCTTTAATAACGAATTCTACAAAGGAACGACTGACTAACATAAACCTAAACGTACTAAAAGACATATGTATGCCATATTTTCCATACTTAACTAATTTTTGCAGAATGGGGCAGTTTCGTCCAAATGAAAATAGACCGCTTACTTTCTATCATTATTATCTTGCTAAACCGTAATCTCGTACAAGCAAAGGATTTGGCCGAGCAATTTGAGGTGTCTATACGAACCATTTATCGCGATATTGAAACCATTAATCAAGCTGGTATTCCCATCGTTACCTATCAGGGAGCAAATGGAGGTATCAGTCTAGCCCAAGGATATCGACTAGATCGTCAATTGCTCAATAATAATGAGCTTGCAACGATAGTCACCTCTTTACAGAGCATCTCGACCATGGACAAAAGTGAGAGTCATCAGTTTTTAGTAGAAAAAATTACTAGCATTATCCCTCACTCTCAAAAAGAACAATTTCAATGGAAAACACAACAGTTTCTCGTTGATCTCTCTCCTTGGGGGCAAAATGAACGGCTGGAGGAAACCATTCTGATCATCAAACAGGCTATCGAGGATAGTAAAGTGATGAGTTTCACGTATTCAAATGCACATGGGGAGCAGACTAACCGGAATGTCGAGCCTCATATTCTTCTAGTAAAAGGACGTTCCTGGTACCTGTACGGTTTTTGCAAAGGCAAAAACGATTTTCGCCTGTTTAAGCTGTATCGCATGAAAAATCTAACGGTACTTGATACAACGTTTACACGACAAAACATTCATTCAGATGAGCTTCCATGGGTACAAAATTGGAATGATCCTGCCAAGATGGTTCAACTTGTCTTACGATTTTCCCCTGAGGCTCGTCATTTGGCTGAAGAGTGGTTTGGAGTGGAAGAGTTGCGTGAATACGGGGAAGGATATGTAACAGTAGCCGCCTCTTTCCCAGAGGATAATTGGCTCTATGGATTTATTCTCAGTTTTGGACCCTCCGTTGAAGTATTAGAGCCTGAATCAATTCAATTAAAAATAAAAGAATTAGCAACAGCTATCGTTAAGAAATATGTATGATAACTATTGTTTGTAAACCTGACAGAGAGTTGTCAGGTTCCACCTTCTATACTGTTAGTAAACCAATAAGGAGTGATTGAGATGACAACTACCTTTTGCCAAAGTTGTAGCATGCCGCTTCATGAAGAAGTGTTAGGTACAGAGCAAGACAACAGCAAATCACAGGAATATTGCACATACTGCTATGATAAGGGCGCGTTTACTGCACCAGACTGCACGATGGAACAAATGATAGAAATATGTATTCCGCACATGGTTGGGGATGGAATGAGTGAACAACAGGCTCGCACGATGTTAACAGGTCTATTCCCTCAGTTGAAACGTTGGGCACATGAAAATAGTACTGCAAACTCTCATCCATCACTTGAAGAACCTCGCCTCGTTCATTTAGAAGAACTAACGATTTCCGGAATTTCTGCACGCACAACCAATGCTCGGGAGCTTTCTGGAGCTGGTGTGATCAGTGATTTGTGGGATCAATATTTTTCTGAAAACATAGGAGAGAAGTTGTCCTCGAACCGTCTATCCCCAGATATATACGGTGTATATGCAGACTATGAGAATGGAGTAGCTGGGGAGTACACGATTTTACTTGGCAACAGAATGGCAGCAAAATCAGCGGTTGATACTGAAAACACAACCACACTCACGTTACCTGCCGCTCAGTATGCTGTCTTTACTTCCAGATGCGGACCCTTGTCCGAAGTCGTAATAGAAGCTTGGCAATTCATTTGGGCGTGGTCCATGAATAGTGGGATGCGTCGCACATTTACAGGTGACTTTGAACGCTATGATGAGCGAGCTAGCAATCCTAATGAAGCCATTGTAGAAATATATATAGCAGTTGAGGCTCCGGTACAATAAGACATCAAGCAGACACGTGAGTATTTTTCTCCTCATTCGTGCCTGCTCTTTTTTTATTTCGTTCTCATTAGGAATCCTTCCGAATAATACCTCGACTGGTTCCTACTATTACTTCTTTTCCTACCTGATTGTAATACACAAACGATAGCGTTATTTTATCAAAACCATCCATAGGCGTAATTTCATTGATTGTTACCTCACAAGTAATCGTGTCCCCCGTAAACACAGGACGAAGAAATTCATTGTTAAACTCCCTTGCAATGTAATGGAGGTCACCACCGATTTTTGTTCCGATACTTGCTGTTAATAAACCGTGTACCATAAGTCTGCCTTGTTCGTCGCGTTCCATATGATGTCTACCCTTGTCTCCGGTAAACTCTGCAAAGTGGAGCGTTTCTTCTTCTGTAAAGGTTCTTGTCCATGTTAATGTATCTCCTAGTTTCATAGTGCCCCTCCTTTGTATCCTGTCACCACATGGGATAGATCAGGTCGGTTTCGCCATAGCCGTTCTACTTTATCGGCCCCGTACTCTCTCGTGACTTCTTCAATCATGATGTCATGTCTTACATATTCGGTAGCTACCATTACAAGCGCTGGGTTTCTTGTCTTAATTGCCCATGGAATGCCACGTTCATTAAAGTTGGCAATAATAACTTCTTCCCCATCTCTCGCTGCTATGGTTAAATGTCCTCCCATCCGCTCTTGCACAACTTCTGGTGACATATAGTTATGTGGAAAGGTGTAGCCAAGATTTATCCCCTCTGCACCAAACACAATCGAGAATACCGAAACATCACGACTGACTACCTGTTGCACTTGTTCATATATGTGGCTTACTTGTGGCTCCCAAATGGATAGCCACAGCTCACTCTTCGTCTGGTTAATTGTATCTGACAACTCCTGTATGACGTGATCATATCCCCTCAGATGCACAATAACATCAATAGCTGGGTCTTTTTCTAATGTTTCTAACGAATGTTCCAAATAGTTCATGGTTTCTTCCATGCTATTCCGCAAGCGCTCCAGTAGCTGCTTGGCAGGTACGGGAGCATATTTAACTGGATCGGTCGGTACCAGGTAAGCGGCCCCTCTGTCAATCAATTTCCCTAACACCTCGTAAATCATGGAACGCGGAACACCTGAACGTTTGCTCACTTCGTATCCCGTAGCCGGTGCTTGTTTAATCAAACTAACGTAGGCCTTGCTCTCATACTGGGAAAATCCCAGCTTGTGTAGTTGGCTATAGATCGTCTCCACTGCTTCGCTCCCTTTCCGAAAAAGATAAAAGTGGTGGTCACAATACTTATTAGTAATAATACCTTTTTTCCTTTTGAAAGTATTTAAAAATGAGCATCTAAACCACATATTATATATTTCTAACTGAATCCTTAATTGAAAATGACTATTTAGTTCTGCATATAAGCTGATTATTCCAATAGAATTTTTCCTTCTCATACAAAAAAGCCTCTTTTCATGTCCCGACACCATCAGTTGGAGTCGAGTTCATAAAAAGAGGTTTTATGCGTTCTATGATTTACTTGAGTACATCAGATAATATGGCAGCAAATGCCTTCGCTCCCTCTGGCTCCAAATGAACACCATCTGGAGAGAAGTACGAATCTTTACCTGCACTAGCTGTATACCAATCTACTAGAAGCGTATTTGGATAGCTCTTGGCTACCTCGGCTAGCGTAGCGTTTACTACGCTCTCCCAAGGACGTGGAACACGGGTGTTAATTAGTATAATTTGCTTCGCATCTCCAAGAGATTTCAGTAAGCTTTCCAGTTGTTTTTTTGTAAATGCTCCGTTTGTACCAAGCTCAAGAACAACTCGACTTCCAAGCTTACCTTTCTTTTTATATTGGGCAACTAGCTCGGGAGTCTGTGACAATTGTCTACCAATTTTGGCATCGACAGTGATCCCTGGCATCAGCTTTTCCAAGTGAGGAGAAACATCAAGCATAATCGAATCTCCAATCACGGTAATCCCTTTTCCCACTTTAGAAGAAGAGGTTTTCGTCTCTTCAGCATCTTCTTCAGACGTTTTTTGTGCTTTTGTATTGCTTTCTCCCGTTTGGTGAGGGTCGGTATTATCTTTGTCTGCCTCTGAAGCTGACGAGTCGCTTTCCTTCTCTTCCGATCCTGTTGCTTGTTCAGTTACATCGCTATTTGTTGTAGTACCTGGCGTTTTTTTATCTGCCTGTTTTGGCTGTTGTTCGCTATCAACAGTAGCTTGTGTAGAGCTATTTTTTTCGCTTGTTTCTCCTTTTGATTGCTGTGCATCATTTTTTATTGTTGATGTAGCTTTTGTTTTCTCTTCAGTCTTTTTATCGATCATACCAGAGGTTTCTAATTGAGCTGTTCCTTCTTTCGCTGGTAAAGAAATATTCGGTTCCTCAACGTTTGGCTTTTCCGTTTGAGGCTTAGTATCAGTGCTTACCGCAGTAGTTGTTGGAATGGAACTTGCTGTCACATCTTCCCCCCAACCTGCTATCGCAATGCAGGTGGAGCTAAAAGCCATGATTGCAATCATCGAAACAACCCCGCGCCCAAACAAAACAAACCTCCAGCGCCCATCCTGCATTCTTCGGTATTTCGCAGGCTTAACAAATGAACCACGGCGAATCGGTTCCTCAACTAAGCGCAATGATAAAGCGGCAAGTGCAATGGTTGCTCCTACCTGAAATAGGGCTTTAGGAATGTCAATATTAGTATGTATGGCGGGTGTGCTCAGGACAATAATCGGGTAGTGCCATAAATACATTCCGTACGAACGAACGCCGATCCAACGCAGTGGTTTTGCCCCCATCAGTTTGCCCAAACTACTTGCCGGATGGGCAATTACTGCAACTACAACAGCCGTAGCAATCGACAACAACACGAGACCACCTTGATACAAAAAGTCCTCATATTGATTGGTATACCAAATCATCCAGAGTATTGTTGCCAATCCTGCTATCCCTGACACTTCAAGGGTAATGCGTGCAGGAAGCGAGACTTTATGAGAAAGTTTGGCACTTGGCCAGATCATTGCAAGTGCTGCGCCAATCAATAACCCAAATGCTCTTGTATCTGTCCCATAATAAATCCGGCTTGGATCAACGCCTGGTTCATATAAAAGGGCCATAACTAAGGCAGATAAAGCCACTCCAGCTAACGTAAAACCTAACAATTTACCTCGACGCGGTATATAACGTAGCCCCAAGAGTAACAACAAGGGCCAAATGAGATAGAATTGCTCCTCAACTGCCAAGGACCAGAAATGGCCAAATGGCGAGGCTGGGCCAAAGCTTTCAAAGTAAGATACCTCGTGAAAAACTAACCACCAGTTGCTCACATAAAGAAGCGCCGCTACAATTTCACCTCGTAGTGACAGTAACTGGGATCGATCAAATAAAGCTAGCCAAACAACTACCGCTATCAACATGACTAACATAGCTGGCAACAATCGCTTCGCCCGACGAATCCAGAAGTCCTTTAGATCAATTTTTCCGTTTTGTTTCCACTGTGATATCAATATATCCGTAATCAGGTATCCAGATAGTACGAAAAAAACTCCAACACCCAACAAACCACCAGGTGCCCAATTCACATTAAGATGATAAATAATAACAGCGAATACGGCAAGCGCACGTAATCCATCCAATCCGGGCATATATCTACCATGTCCCTGAAGCGGTTTAGGCATTACGTCCACCCCCATTGCCATTCTTGCTTTTCTCTGTTGTAGAAGCTTTGTGTTGTTTTGTTTTTGGCGTCATGTCGTTCGATTTTTTAATCCATCCTCTAATTCTGTCTGCATTCTTACCTGTCCCGATACCCATGATGCACACTACCCTTTCACTATCCAAATCATACTGGTTTCTCTTCTCTTTTTCATTTGTTCGTTGCATTCGGCGTCTTCATTCGCCATATATAGACAAAAACAGTATTCATATGCAGACAAACAAACACCAAAAATCAACAAAATCTGCAACAAATGTAGCTCTCTATATTATAGGCTTTTTGCTCTACTGATGCCCCATTCCCTCCTGATCAAAACTCAATAACTACCATGATTATAAGACGCCGTTCTCAGTAAATCGTTACAAAATATTTACGATTTTACAGTTTTACAAATGAGGTTTTTGTCCCTTATACAAACAAGGTACAAAAATTTCCAGCCAAGCATTCGACAAGTGACACTAGACCTTAAGATTTGATTATGTCGATTTTTTCTTTAGTTGTAAATAGATGTTTTTTGGTGATTTTTTTGTTTAATAAATCATTTTTATCCTTTTGTGGAATTTTTGTGCTTATATGTATCATTCAACGTGCTTCACCTTTCAGATGGTGCAAAAAAAAACCGCCTATCAAGGCCATCTTTCGTAGGTTTGTAATAAAAATCATCAAGTACTTTCGCAAATGATTTGTTACTATTAAGAAAACCCGAAGTTTTCCACCTCTTGCGCAACAAAAAACTAGTTATACTACTAGTAAAGAGAAAAGACTATTAATTACATTCATTCATAAAGGACGGTTTCTTATGTTACATTCATTTTCTCCTGTCATCTCCAATTCAAGCACACTCTTAATTCTTGGCAGTATGCCTGGTGCCATCTCATTGAGCAAACATGAATATTACGGAAATCCACGTAACCACTTTTGGCCCATTATGTATGAGTTATTTAATGAACCTATGGCGGATTCATACGAACAGCGTCTCTTGTTTCTTTTAGATAAAAAAATAGCTCTATGGGATGTTATACAAAACTGCGAGCGTGACGGCAGTCTCGACTCGGCAATAAAACAAGAAGAAATTAATAATTTTGACAGATTATATGAACAATATCCAGCTATCAAAACAGTTTTGTTTAATGGAACAAAAGCATATCAAAGCTACAAAAAATGTCGTGGCTTTTCAGATGATCGTCTCTATCTGACACTACCTTCAACAAGTCCTACACCGAGTCGTTACATAAAAACCATGGATGATAAGCTAGTAAAGTGGCAAATTGTGTTACAGCTCTTGGAGGGAAACAAGGACGAGGGGAAAGAATAAATTTTCATTTGGGCATTTTGTTGTTTTGAGCAAGCTGTTATTCATGAGTTTTGCTAGTAAGGTAGTGAGGGTGATTTTTCTATGCTAGCGCATGGAAGAATAAATGGGTAGCGGATAACGACAGATTGATTTTGGAGGCACGATACATGTTTACAGCGGAACAAATTGCTTCTTTTACTCATATCGAATTTCTTTTATACGACTACATTCTTAAGCATACAGAGAAGGTTATCTATATGAGGGTCAGAGATGTAGCAATAGAAAATCATGTTTCCACTAGTACGGTACTTCGCTTTTGCCGAAAGGTAGGTTGCGAGGGTTTTCTGGAGTTCAAAGTAAAGTTAAAGATGTTTTTACAGGAAAAAAGTCAGCGCCTTTTGAGCAATCCACAAGATAGTTTGCAAGAATTTATGGAACGAACCCAAAAGCAAGATTATGATGAAAAAATCAATCAGATTGCTTCGGTGATTGCACAAGCAAAAAATGTCGTTTTCCTTGGTGTAGGTAACTCTGGTGTTTTAGCCGAATATGGCTCAAGGTATTTCTCTAGCCTAAAAAAATTTGCTTTGTATATAAATGACCCCTTCTTTCCGATTTATAGCCATTATTTTGACGATAGCGTTACTATAGCTCTATCTGTATCTGGTGATACACATTTTACGCTTTCACAAATCACCCGTTTTAAAGAGGAAGGTAGCGTTATTGTCAGCATTACCAATCAAGCTCACTGCACACTAGCTAACATATCAGACTATCATCTACCTTACTATGTAACACCAGAATACATGGGAGAAGCCAATATTACTACACAAATACCGGTTATCTATTTGTTGGAAAGGCTCGCTAAAGCCACTTACAACATTATGCAAAAGGAAGAAAAGGTGTAGCAGAGCTGTCTTCTGTCACACAGCTCTGCATATTGTTAAAAGCTCATCTTTTATTCTATTTATCCACGCCGTTGTTTTTAATTACTTTCTGATACCAATGAAAACTAGCCTTTTTAATTCGGCGCATATCCTTTTCTCCCTCTTCATCTCGGTTCACATAGACAAAACCGTAACGCTTTTGGTAGCCATTTAACCAGCTAAGCAGGTCAGTGAATGACCAAGTGCAATAGCCTAGCACATCTACTCCGTCACTGATAGCACGTTGAATTTCATTTACATGTGCTTGTAAGAATTCAATGCGATAATTATCATTTATCACATCTCCCTCTTCAAGCTTGTCGTATTCTCCCAGGCCATTTTCTGTAATTAATACAGGCAACTGGTAACGATTACTGATGCGACGCAAGCCAATATGCATACCTATTGGATCAATCTCCCAATCCCAATTCGTTGCTTCTAAGAACGGATTACGAACAGTCTTAAACAATCCTGGCACACCAGAGTCAGAAGTCGTGCCTTTTTTGCCAGATGTATTAATTACACCCGCTCCGACACCATCAAGTGGATTATGCTCCACCGTAGAGGTTCTATAGTAGTTTACTCCCATAAAATCTGGCTTGGCAGCTTGCAATAGTTCTAGATCTCCTGGGTGTATGGTTGGTGCCATTCCATGTTGCTCTAAGTAATTCCAGATTGTCTGTGGATATTTGCCCCATACATATACGTCCATCCACCAATCATTGTTCATTTCTTCGGCATTATGATAAGCAAGTATGTTCTTCGGATCACTGTTGATTGGATAAGTAGGCATATAAGCAAAGCTTGGACCTACCTTTCCATTCGGTATATATTTACGAAATGCTAGAATTGCTCTTGCATTTGCTACGTTCGCAATGTGATTAGCTTCATACATTCTCTTCATATCTTTAACGCCAGGAGGATGAATCCCCAATTGATAGCCAAGTCCGATAAAGATATTTTGCTCATTTAACGTTACCCAGTATTTTACACGGTCCCCATATCGTTTGTAGAGTGTCACGCAATAGTCATGAAAATCTTCAATAATCTCTCGGGACTCCCATGCTCCATAGGCATCCATCAGTGCTTGTGGCACATCCCAATGGTAAATAGTAATAATCGGCTCAATGTTATTCTGTAACAAAGCATCGATAAGACGATCGTAGAAAGCAAGCCCCTCTTCATTAATGGCTCCCTTTCCTTCTGGATAGATACGACTCCACGCAATAGAGAAACGGTATGCTTTCAAGCCCATTTCTGCCATTAACGTAACGTCTTCCTCATAACGATGATAATGATCTACCGCAATATCTCCATTTGTACCTTTAAAAGTTGTACCAGGCTGTTTCGTATATATATCCCACACAGAAAGACCTTTTCCGTCTTCATTCCAAGCTCCTTCTACCTGATATGCAGCAGAGGCTGATCCCCAAAGAAAATCTGCTGGAAATGGTTTGTTTTTGACATGCTCCATGGTTATGTCCTCCCTCATTCTATTCATGTATGGTTCTGTTTACTGTATTAATATGCTTTATTATTACTCATTCGAGGTTATTTCACTCGATTTATCACATCTTCAGTAAACGCTTCCACTAAATAAAAGTAAAGGGATTAGACTGGTTTCGTTCTTTATTTCATTAGATAGGTATAAGTTACACAAAAGAAACACAGTGTTACTTCTGTGTAACTTAATAAAAAAATAGAATGCCACGTTACCGTTACATACATGAAAACTCCGTGTTCCACTCCCAAAGGTTACAATCTTTACTCTGACTTTTACAATTCCAGCCGTTTATGGAATAGTAGCTATTAAAGCTAGATTCAATTGGACAAAGTACCTCAATCGGATAATCACCCAAGCTTTGTAACATGGTATACAACAATCTATTTCCTCGATAGTTCTTAGCAACAGCAAATTGATAAAGTGATATGGTTTGTGTAGATTTTTTTGGATAAAATCGAAAGGCGGCGGCAATCACATCTTCATCCAGAGCCACGATCACTTGGTTTCTGCGGACAGCTGCTCTGGCACCATCTGGACATAGATACTCACGAGTAGCAATTGAATCTGAATTTTCAGTGATATGTTCATAAAAGAATTGTGCGATTTCTTGAGCCATAAGCGGGTGCGCTTGTTTTATTTGCATAAGTACCTCTTTATGTATGGTTTTGACACAAAATTCGAATGTATGTTCTTATTTTCATTTTACAAAAGATAGGATATGGATGCAAGTTTTTCATTGGAGACTGGCTTACGATTCAAAGAAAACATGAATACATCTATTAACAATAGGAGAAGGACAAAACAAAAAAAGCCTCCCAGCTAAAAAATACTGCTGAAAGGCTTGTACTAGGTTACCTCAATTCATGATGATTACCAGAAGAAAATGATAGAGTTCGTTATTCTATTGTTGTTTTTCTTGTCTATTATTTAGAAACACAGCAATAATAGCCACCACGGCAGAAACACCGTTAGCAATGGCATTAACCTGTTCATCTGTAATAATTTGGTAGCCGAATGTATCAGCTAATAGCTTTATTGAACCGACTATACCTGCAACCAGCATCGGTATATTTCCTTGTTTCTCCACTCAGGCACCAGCTTTCAGGTGATTTGCCATGTTTTTAATGAGCTGGGCAGCGTAATCACCAAGCACAGTTCCATTAGGGCCAGCATTTTGTTTCCAATAGTCGGGAGAAGTTATGATTTTTGCCTGCACAAGAGCATCCACAGCCATTTGAAAATCGTCAATAGGCTCTTCTAAAGCAGGAGAATACGGATGACCGATATGACTGGAAAAGGCCTTGAGCACTGCTTCTGCATATCGTTTCCAATTGTTTGTTAGTTTTTGTGCATCCCCCACATGGTCAATAAACCCATATTCCATAATAATCGTTTCTACTGCACCTGTTTCGCGATGCATGAAATAATAATCCCGACCATCTGAACCTACTCGTGTATATACTCTACGGAATCTTTGCCCCTCGGCAGCTACTGCTTGAGCTAAGGCGTTTGCTAGTTTGTTGGAAGTAAAGATAGAGTGAATGGCTTCTACACCTTCCCCACCGCCTGCATTGATGTGGTTGGAAATACAGTATGTGGCTCCGCTTTGTTTGACGAGGGTAGTACGCTGTGACGGGGTGAGTGTGGTATCTGTAGTGCGGGTGATAGCAACAGGAAGATTTAATTCCCTACATCTTTGCAACTGGTACAAACCAATTTGCAACGTCAAATCCTTTTCCTGCATATGATTTCCACTTGCTCCAGGATCAGCTCCTCCGTGTCCTGCATCAATGATTAAAATCGGTTTTTCCATACGCATATCCTCCTTTTATTCTACCTTTTCTTTTAATTCTTGCAGTTCCATTTCCAAACCAGATAGGCTTCGTTCAATCTGCTGAAGGGTTGAAGTATTTCGCTCCAGTTGAATGACCATGCGTTCGTTATGTTCCATGAGTTTGGCTTCGCGTGTCTGTGCTTGTTTGACCAACCTCGTCTCGCGGTCTCTCCCCTCTTTTTTGGTAGAGAATAACAGCCAGACAAACAGAGCAGCAAACGGACCTTGTTGGAGCAATGAGTTCATTACGCTCTCTTCCATGCCATTTTCCCTCCTCGTCGGATATTGCGTAAAAGAAAGAGCACCTTTTTTTACGAAGGTGCCCTGACTGGGTGAGGCTTGCGGATTTGAGGAAATAAAAACGCCTTACTCGAAATGAGCAGGCATCCCATTATTCCTCGTTTTGTTTTGATAGATACTCAGCTACGGGAATTTGATAATCTTGGGGGAGAGAATCAATAGTACGTCGTCCTGCTTTGACAAGCAATCCATAAACAGGGATCATGTATTCTTTTACCATTATTGTTCACCTCCTTTTAATTCTTCGAGAGCTTGCTGAAGAGCTGTCATTTTTTCATAAAGCTGTGCAATGGCTTCATAGGCTACCACCAGCTCTGGAGACATCTCCTTTTGTTCACGATCAGCTTGGATTTGAGATAATGCTTTGGGCTTTGTGAGAATCAATCGAATGCACCTCCGAATCCACGTACAATAACAGGCTCTGTTGCGGTTCCTTTCGTGAAAGAAAAACGTAAGCTAACGCCCCATTTCTCCGCTGTTTTTTCCTTATTGGTGAATATAAAGCCTCGGTTGAACTTGACGAAATTCGTTGCGTCCTCCCACGTTGGTAACTCATCGAAAGCGTTATTTGAGACTTCAACCTTGTAATCAGCTCCTGATGGAACGGTTGCATCGATGGTTACCAAAATACGTTTAGCAGCAATGTCTGTTGAGAATGGTTTTTTCAAATGAAACGCTAGTCGCTCTGCCGTTCTCTGAAAAGTGAATGTTCTGGTAGAGGTCATGCCTTTGCTGTCAGTTGCTTCTATAGTGATAATGTGACTGTCGTTTAAGGAGAGACTTAGCCATGTGTCTTGTGGGATGGTCACGGTATTTTCCTTGCTGTCAGTCCCAGCGAATGTGCGAATAACATTGCCGTTGATTTTCTCCGTGATGGTAAACGCGTCACCCTCTGGCTCTGTGACTGTGTAGTTCTTGGAAGGGATAGCACTTAATACGCCGAGGTCTTCATTTTGTCCGCTGATAACGGGTGGTCTGTTGTGGACGACTCGGAATTTACGTGTGACCTCTGCTGATTTACCGCCTTGGTCGTCTTCTGTCCAAATGGTAAGAGTATGGTCGGTGTTTTCGGTTAGGTCAGAACCTGTGATATCGGTTGTGTCGTCATAGAGACGCTTGGAACGAAACGTCAACGTTTTGGCAAAAGAAATAGGCGTGCTACCGTTGGATACTCCGGATTGCAACGCCCTTGTGGTGCCGTTGTTGATGCGGTATTTTATTGTGACTACGTTGTCTTTGTCGGTGTCGGAGGCGGTGCCCTCAATCGCCATGCTATTTCCATCAGCCAATACGAGATTGTCGGAAGGCTTTTTGATGTTTATCGTAGGTAGTGAGTTAACCAGGTAATCAACTGTAGCTGTATACGCATAGAAGTAGTCGTACGTCCTAGTATCAACTGCTGGTTTTGTTACTGTTCCTGAGTAGTTCTGTGTAAAGTGCCAAGCACCCGGCAAAGGTTCAATTGTGACAACACCGCCTGATTTATAAAGAGTTCCACTGTATCCACCTTGACTATAAGGAATACTTGATGGAAATGAAGGGGGTGTTGAGCTTGTATTTGATATTCCATATCTTGCATCGGTTTCTGTTTTTGATTGAGAAGGTGTATAACTCCCCCCAGTTTGCACTACCCTGTCATAAGGTCTGCCACTTAGATTGAATGTGATTTCGTCGCCGTTGACTGAAAAAGACACGTTCCCTTTATCTACCGTTACACCTCTCACCTGTACAAGTTTAGGAATCGTAAGTCTATGTGTTTGCGATGAATGATTTCTAACCTCGGGAAATGCATGTGTTAATTGAGCCACAAAACATCCTCCTTTCTAATATTGCCGTTATCCGAAGTCATCATAGATTTCCAAACAACACTACACCACCAACCTTTTATTGGCCCCGTCATACCAGCCTTCTGTTAATGTGATGTCATTAAGCGTTGCAAAATTCTCGAAAAACACGTTGTCCGTGAAGTTGTTAAACACCGCATCTTTTATCGTCTTCACGTCAATCTGCAAGGCCGAAATAGCCACGGTGTGCTGTTCCAGTAGCTTGTGTGCATCGTCTATTCCCTTTTCCCATCGGTTGATATCCGTCTCCATGACGGGATCATCATACTGCCAATCTAATTTAGGATTGTACGGCATCAGGCTTTCGCTCCTCTCACTTCAAATTCGAATCGGAATTCCAACGATTGATCGCTTAATACATCCACATTAGCCGTTCTTTCGGTTATGAGATTGCCTGCTTCATCCAGCAGTTTTAAAGTGGACACCTTCGTTATCCCGCTCACTGGCTCTGTTATTACCACAACCTTATTTCCATCCTGCTTGGTAGATCTCAATTGGACTGTTTGGTTGTTTAATATGAGGCTAGAAGTACGTTTACTTAAATCTTGTGCCGCCCGTTCCAAATAGGCTTTATCCATCAAATAATCACCTCATCCTGATATTTAATAGGAGTCATGCCGACTCGAAATTCGCTAACCTTGTGATAACGTCTCCGATTGATTTTGATAATTTCAGTAATCGCAATCTCATTTGACACTGCCAACTGCGGCATGAACACATGCGGAACCCGCTTTCGCTTATGAATATCATGCACCCAAGAGGCTACGTCATAAATCGACCACAGAGGAACCGAGATATAGAAATAGCCTGTATCTGGGTTTTCCTCTATGAGAACTTGGTCCGCTGCCTGTTCTTTGATAAAAAGTCTGGTAATACTACCTGCCAGCGCTGGTGTAAAGGGTAACCGCTCCCGATACTTCGCCATCACACGTGCGCGTCGCGTCTCATAGGAATCACCTTGCTTGGGAATAACTTGGAACATATACTCCCAATATGGTAGTCCCCATGTAACTGTTGTGATCATCGTTTGCCGTTCCACATCTAGCTTGCGGGTTTGTTGATAATCCCTCTCAGCTTCTCCTGCTTCAAAATGATGCACCGCTACCTGATTCTCATACCAATAGGGCGGCAACACAGCTCGATATTTCTCTGGAATCATAGTCATGGCGTATTCACCGTCACGTTTTTCATAATTGGTATGGTTGAAAAAGTGAAATCGATATTATCCTGAGTACCATTTAGCAAAACATTACGATAATCAATAACACCATCTACTTTGAACAAGCGATATACCTCTGAATAAAGTATCTTCTTGCTCTGTTTGTTGACATATGCCACAATGCCAGCTTGTATCTTCTCTTTTATTTCTTCTATAGATACAGTAGATTCCCACTCCAGCAAGTCTCCACTTACCGTTACTTCCAATGCTTTCGCTGCTTGCACCATTACTTTGTCGTTGAGGCTATGCTTATCTGGCAATGCCAGATGCTCCGTTACTTCCTTGACCAATTCTTCACTGGCAGGTTGCCCATCTTGGTCGGTTAACGCAATGTGCACCGTATTTGGCGCCTCACCCCAGATAAACACCTCTCCTACATTAGGTACTTCTTTCACCCAACGTTTGTAATCATACTCAGCTCCTGTTCCTTCCTCTTCCCCAGCCTTAGCTATTAAACGCTGGCGATATAATTCGTCTGGCTCGTTTGCTTTTCTCTTCACCCCTAAAAACACACCCCAGGCATCCAAGAATTCCCCATCTGCCCAAGGCAAATACCATTGTAGAAAACGATATTCATCTAATTGTTGCTGCTCGGAGATTTCCATAGCGAGTGGGTAGTGAAAATCATAAAAAATCTCGCCTTCTTCTGGGGAAGGTGGAGTCTCACCACGGGCTGTAGCAAGTTCACTTGCGCGATTATACATCCGTTGGTAAATTTCTTCCGCTGTCTCGCGCAGCAGCGGCATGTCTGGTTTTTTTACCTCTGCCATATATCTATCACCACCTTATCAATTGGAGAGCCGTATAAACGGCTCTCCCATCAAAAAACGCCTACTCATTACACATGAGAGGCGCCTCCTACTTCTTATTAACTTGATCTGCTAAGAATTCTGCCACTGGCAGCCTGTATGCTTCGGGTAGAATTTTTTGTGCGTTTTTCACCGGTTCTATTGCCCATTCGCCTGACTTTACTAGGTATGCATAGACAGGGATCATGTATGGTTTTACCATTGTTTCTCACCTGCTTTCATTGATTTCACTTCATCTTCCAAAGCTAAAATTCGATCATTTAGCTGTTTTATTGTCTCTTGTGACGATACGTTCTGCTTATCCAACTGTACAATTGCCTCCAAAGTAGATATCAATTCCTCAGGTAAATCAAGTTGATGCCCTGGTGTTTCTACCACATTACCAAATGTTCCGTCTGGATTTCTCTTTATATATTCCACTATCTAATCACCCCCACTAGCATGACGGCTGATTCATTTGTACTTGTATTGGTCCTGCTCAATGTCAGCTTGAACATAACATCTGATTTTGCTGTAGCTACAGTGCTAATCAACTCATCCTCTGAAATCAAAGTAGTAAGATCGACACTTTCCTTGGTCATGGCTGTATATTGCTCTCGCAGTCCCTTATCTACAAAAGATGCCTCAGCATCAACAACTAGATTGCCTTTTTCTCTCTTTAGCCAAGCAAGTATTTCTTTGGCTGATCCTTTTGGTGCTAGGATTTTATAACGAGCAACAGATTTTTTCATAGGTGTTTCTGTTACGGCGTTGGTTACATTGAAGGTCTTAACTGTCGATAACCCAAACTGGTCTGTAGATGTTATCGTCACGGTGTTAGCTCCAGCTTTAAGATCACTCACTTTAAACGAATACGACCAATTACCACTTGCAACACCGCTGAGCACCGTTTGTTCCGTACCGCTGTTGAGCTTCCCTTTTACTGTGAGGGTATTCCCGTCTGGATCGGATGAAGTACCTGAGAGAGTAATAGAATCCGGTGGAATCAGACCAGATTGCACAGCAGGGAACGTGCCAACAGTAATAATAGGAGCCTTATTGTGCTTAACGGTAAAAGTACGGGTGACGACATCAGATTTACCACCTTGGTCATCCTCAGCCCATATGGATACCGTGTGATTGGTTCCTTCTCCTAGTAACCCTGATACATCAATGGAGCCGTCATACAGTCTACCACCTCGGTAGGTTAGTCCCTTGGAAAAAGAAAGAGGCGTGCTACCGTTTGATACTCCGGATTGCGCCGCCCTTGCCGTTCCCGTATTGATTTGGTATTTGACCGTGACGACATTACCATTGTCACGGTCAAACATAGTTCCTTCCAGTCGTAGTATTTTATCTTCTATTAATACTTGATTATCAAGAGGAGAGATTACTGAAATAGCCGGAGGTTCGTTCAAAAATTCAAGAACGGGACGCCATCCAATATGTTTATATGTTTTCAATCCAAATGGAGAAGCAAAACCATTCGCAGCTGTTCCTACAGAGTAACTCCCACCCCGTGCAGAATAGGATTTAGTTCCTTCACTAACGAGTTCTTGACACCAAGATACCATAGAATACCAATTCCAAGTTTTATTATGCTCACTCTGCACATTCTCAACAGTACCTTGGCTTGGATTATTAATATCATAATTACTTGGTTTTGGCAGTCCAACGATCCCACTTTCGTTTATTACAATACGATCCCACTCGTTTGAAGGCATCCCCCCAAAAGGGCTATTGCTAATTGAGCCACGCCCCCTTATACCTCCGCTTAAAATTCTACATTTATATTTTTCTCCATCTATTGTTACTATTTTTCCTTTAACCAAGCCAAGATCATCTAAGGTTCTCCATGATATATTAGCGATTAGAACCCTGTCACATATAAAAAGTATCTTTCCATTATCATTCACCTTGTGCCATTTGACACGTTTTGAAGAAGATGTTGAAGTATTATTGAAATTAATTGTGTAACCATCTCGGTAATCTGGTATATTTCCACCATAAAAAGCTCCAGGCGGGATAACATCCGATGGATAGGGTCTTGTAGGAATATCAATTTCTGTTCCGTTAAAAGATAGAGTACCTAACTCAACTAAGCCTAGGTAAATCACTGCCATTTTGCATTCATCCCCCTTAGAGTGTTATTCGAGGCTAATCTTGTAATTCATTCCCATTTATCCCAACGAAATCGTAATCGTGTGTGTATTCCAACCACCGATTTTCATTTTCTGCACAGTTGTATCACGATTCACCGTTGATCGTGCGATCATGGCTCCTTTTTTGTAGCTGTTGATCAGCTTAGAAAGGGTTATCTTCCCTGATCCAATGGCTGTGATAGTCTGATTTTCAAAAGCTGTATCGTCACAGATCGTAACTTCTTGTCCAACTGTGAAGCCTGTTGTGGAAGCAACAGAAATAGCCACAGCAGAAGCACTAGAGGATAGAGCTACTGTGGCATAGGTTTTTGTCTCATCCAATTGTAAAACAGGGTCTATCTGCCCGTCGTAAGTGTCTGCAAATCTCGCCTGTGCTCCGGATACTCCTCGACTATCAATGTCTAAATGTGCTTCAATACGGGAAATACGGCGACTCGCTTTTTCAATCAAAAAGTGAGCACGATAAATCCCATCTTCCATGTAATTCAATCGAATTTCATCTACAGGCGTACCTGCAATCTGTTCCCACGCAGGGATAATGGAAACTGTACCGTCTTCATTTTGATGAAAGTTGTATGTGTTGGGGCGATTAACAAGACGGTTGATGTGGAGCTGTTTTTCATACGCCAAATTATTCACCTGCCTTCCATTGTAGTTCGATTGGTATGCTAAGAGTTATTTCACGGTTAGGTTTCTCCATTTGCAAGCAATCTTCCCAAACTACCTGTCCGTTGACATCTTTTACAATACATTTCGTTACTATTCCTGTCATGGAGGCTGAGAGACGGATCAAAAAAGTAACTTTATCAACACTTTGTCGTATTTTCAATAAACTAACAGGAACGATTTTATCATCCAGTTCTACCTCTGCCGAATAAAAAGCAGATTCCAAGGCATTTGCCTGTCCCTCTAATAGATGGTCAGTTAGCATAAATCATTCTCTCCTCCGCTAAAAAAAGCACCACAATCCCTTTTTTGTGTTTCATAAAACTTTGTCAGACCTGATGTAAAGGTAATCCCTCCATGACTACTTGCAATGATTTTCTCTTTCAGAACATGAACAGGTCGTATTTTTTCAAAATCAACTGCTAGCTGCATCAGATTTATTGATCGATAACCTGAGAACTCAAATATGATTTCCTTATTAGTGAAATCCTCTGTAACTTTCTTTAGATCTCCTGCCATTCTGCCTAATACATATAATGTATCTAATGTAAAATTGGCTTTTGCTATATTCTTTTTACGTATCGCTTCTCGTCTTTCTTCTACTGTACCGTTTCGTTTGTCCCGAAAATATATCCAATCCCATATATCTAATCCAAAGATGGCATAGGGCAAAAGGTACTGATTTCCTAATTCTTCTATTTTATTTTTTTGAAACAAAATCTCTTCTCCTGTTGACACAAAATGGAGCCCTGCTACTTCGTTTTCATACCAATATGGCGGCAATTGCTGGCGATATCGAAAAGGAATCATAGCTCAACCACCAAATTAACACGCGGAACAGCCTTTATTGGTTTACTAAGATTTTCTGTTCCGTCATTTAAAGTATAGTTTGTATAATCCTTTACACCATCAACCCAAAATAGTGCACCTAATAAATGATACACAATGCTAGTACTCCCTTTTATATATTCTTGAATTCGATTTGTAATAAGTGAAGTTATCTCCGATCTCTTCGATACATCATCTAATTGAAGCTTTACCCTCACATTAAGGTTGAAAATTTCAGCAGGAAAACATTTCAAATCATGACCTGCAATACGTTTTGGCTCCAGTTGATTCTGTAAGAGAGAAGCAAATTCTAATGTAACAGGCTGACCCTTCAAATCAGTCAGATATAAATCAATCGATACATCGTGACGTTCGTGTTCAATAGCAACTGCGCCACCAACTCCCTCCATTTCTAAGGCCCATCTGATATAGTCCTCTGCGCGTCCATTTCCCTCCTCTGTTCTCTTTTTATGGAGAATGCGTTGTCGATAGACTTCCGTTTCCTCTCCCTCTTTGCGATCTACTCCTTCTGCATATCCATGAGCATCCAGAAACTCACCGTCACTCCAAACGACAAACGCCTGTAGGAGACTATATTGGGATAATTGTTGCTGCTCCGATATTTCTTTTGCTAACGGGTACCAAAAATCGTAAAAAATCTCCCCTTCTTCTGCAGTAGGAGGAGATTGTCCGTTTTCTTTTGCATATGCAATAGCACGATTGGCTATACGCTGATAAATATGGTCTGGACTTTCTTGAAGAATCGGCATTTGTGGTTTCTCTATCGTTTCCAAATATCTATCACCACCTTAGTATTTCCGCGTGTCCCTTCAATTTCTAGCCTTAGGGCAATCCGATTGTCTGTATACCTACTATCGGTGACCTCTGCGCGTTCAATCTCTGAATGAGCTTCCAACGCATCCTCCACATCGCGTTTGATTAAAGTCAAGGGCACATGCTTTGGCAGTTTTCCAATATGCTCAAAAAAGTCTACCCCCATTCGATCGCTGTAAATAGCATATTGGAAGCGCTTGGTATGCAGGATTTTTTTCGCAATCTCTTCCAAATACTCAGCATAATTGCTGGTCTTTACATGTCTACCATCTGTCCCTTTGACAAATTGATACGTAGACCAATCCAATTTATATGTCCAAGGGATTGGAGGAGTAGCATCTGTCATTTCCACAATACCTTCTAAAGTAGGAAACATTTATTTCACCTCACCCAGCACCAGATATTGTCCCGTAGAACAACGCATCAAGGCATAGGTCGCTCCCAGTTGAAGTGCCGTGAATAGCTCACTCTTAAAAAACACCAAATCATCTTCAACTTCTTTTAACGGTATGGGGTCCTGATCTAGCTTGATGACAACAGGAGCATAATTTTGTAGGGTACCAATTTCGATTTGGGTATCACTAATGCCACTTCTCGCTTGCGTAAACAATCTGTTAATTGCTTGTTGCATCCCCTATCCTCTCCATTCCAGTTGTAAATCCATCACAAACTCCCTATTTTTCCACCGCGTATTGCAGGAGGTCACAATCCAGCTACTTTGTTGACCATTCATCTCCAGAATTTTCACTAGCCAGCCTGCCCGCAATCTAGCAATGAGCGAGTTTGTATGACGAACGGTTATGGAACGTGTTCGTGGTATTTTAGCTAACGTAGCAAGCTGTTTGGACGCCAAAGAGGCGAGGTTCTTATCCTCACCTGCATCAATAATTTTTTGCATCCGTCCCACTTTTTTAATCAAATCACTATGTTCCTTAGTGATTCTGCCTGCCTCCCGATCTCCTTCATAACGTTCTACCGTTACTGCTGTGTACACTTCTTCCAAGCTTTCCCCTGTTGAGCTAGCCTCCAGCATTTTTGCTTGAAACACGGGAACATATGGATTGTTTCCCTCTGCCAGAACGATCAGCTTATCGCGCTCATGCTGGATAAAATAGCGAAGTCCTGTGCGTTCAAAGGCTCTCTCCGCAATATCGGTAAATAGCGAAGTATACGGCTGGGAAGAGAGCCGCTCCTTCAAGGTAAATCCAAAGGCTGGACATTGAAACGAAATGCCTGCCCCCTTCATGATCTTCTCCAGTTCTGTCCCTGCGTCTCCATTGAGATAGGGTCTTGAGCAATCATTTTTTTGTAAATACCATGAAAGCTCATATGCTGTACCGCTCACATCTTTCGTCTTTTCATCCCGATTCCACTCTACTAAGGGGCCATGAAAAAGCTGTTCACTTTCTTTTAACTCATTGGGAAACATCATGAGATAGCCGGCAGCAGCTAGTACAGGGGGATTGCGCAGTTGAATCTGACACACTTGGGCGACCTGTCCTCTGGAAGAAGACCAAGAGACATCCGTCACGGCAGGGGTGAGTTCAAGTCGGGTAGCATCTTTTCCGTAAATGACACGCATAGCCGCTCCCTCCTAGGCTTTGCCCTTAGGCTCCTCAATTTTCTTTTCAATACGGTTCTGCTGTTTAGCACGCAATTCTCTATCTTGAAGAATCATGTTTTGAGCTGGGGTGAGCAAATATGGGTTGGCTTGCTGTTTCTTTGCTGTTTTTCCAGTGGTGTTTGCGCGGGCCTTTTGTTGCTTAGCCATGATCATAGGGGGTTGGAGGAGTTCTTTGTTATTGGACCACTCTACGAACTCATCTTTGATAAAAATAGGTAATTCAATGGAACCGTAATAATCTACATTCATTCCTTTAAAAGTCCCATCTACAGGCCCAATCAATACATTCCAAGCTAAATTCAGTTCGTCAATCGTGAGCAAAACTTCTTTCCCTGAGATACGATCTAAGCCTGCTAACCATTCACGCGGTCCCTGATATCCTTCCACTTCAATTAAAGGCGACTCTAGATCACCTGGAAGCCAAAAATCAAAGGAGATTGATTTCGCTCGATGAGCAGATAGTCTGTTTTTGGTAACAAGCGAAATGCTCGTAGATGTTTCTGCATCGTTTCCGTAGCCTTTTATTTGCACCTCTGCTGGGGTTACGGGAAACGTCAGCCGATACTTTCCCTGCATACGAATCATGCTTTTCCACCTCTTGTCTCTAACGCATTGACGAAAGCAGTCTCGATGATACGCTTTACTTCATTCGTAACGGAAGGGTCTTTCAATAATCGAATCATGCCTACCACATCCTGAAGTACACCATCTGCATGTAGTGTGATGGGCATAGTTGAGACCGTTACTGATAGATTTTGAGCTGATTCCTTCTTATTTACCGCATTCGTAGCTACAGGTTTTACGGGCGGTGCTGGTGTTATAGCTAACGTATTTTGTGGTTTTCTTCTCATAGGTTTGATCTGACTAGCATCAAAATCAGTTGGAATCGGTGGCTGTGCGGGTGGCACTGGTGCAGGAGGTGGCACTGGTGCAGGAGGTGGCTGTGGCTTTTCCTTTCCCCATCCGAACCAATCAGGCAATTTATCCATTAGAAAATCTCCACCAACCGAACCTAAATACCCACCAACTACTCCACCAACCGCTGTACCCAATCCCGGTACAATTGAGCCAACTGTAGCGCCTATCATAGTACCGACTGCTTTCATTCCGGCACTTCCGCCTAGTTTTAATAGCTCCATCGGTTTGTTGTCTGACGTAGCTAGTGAAGCGAGACCCATTGCTTCTCCTACAAAAGGAATTTTTTTCAGCAGACCTTTACCAAAGGATTTAGCTCCACCCAAACCTTTACCGCCCAGATTCTTTAATCCATCCCACGTAGAACCACCGAAATTTTTTATCCCCTCAAAAGCTTTGCCGCCAATGTCCTTGAGTTTTCCAAAGCCGGTAGCTAGCTTGCCTTTTTTTGATGGAGCTGGAGTAGGGATGTTACCTTTTCGGTTAAGTGGTTTTGTTGATTTAGGTTGACTGTTTGGTTTATTAGGTTTTTTCTGATTGCTTGGGTTACTTGGATTGTTTCTATTTTGTTTGCTGGCTCCACCGCTGTTTTTGCCACCATTTTTGGATGGACCACGTTGCTTCTGACTCCGCTTACCTTTTCGTTTTCCTTTTGAGCCTTTCCGTTTTTTTCGTTGCTGGCCACCTGCGTCACTATCACCTGAACAACTACATTGGCAGATGACTTTTTTCTTGTCTTGTAATGTAACGTTGACCTTATTTTTGATGGTGATCTTTGGTTTCACATCGATTTTCTTTATTGTAATGTTTTTGGAATCACCTTGTTCGCCCTGTAGTGATTTTTTGGCCTTTTTTGCTAGAAAAGCTATGACTACTCCTTCTATTGCTAATCTAGCCATTTGTGGTAATTTATTAAAAGATTGGACGACATTCGCAATCCCATTACTTAAAATTTTAAAACCTGGTGCTAAATCTTTTGCAACTGTGGCTGCCAACTCTGTCATCGCTAATCGTACTTCGTTTTGTGCCTGCATATATTCAAACCATGGATTCTGATCTTTTGCTGCCTGATATGATTTCTCCGCTTCATCATCAGCCACTTTATTAACTACTAAACCGGCGGAAATGTTTCCCGCACTCTCTATAAGAGGCTCCAGATATTGTAATAATTCTTTACCAGAGCCTGAACCGACCTCATTTAGCATCTCTTGACGCACATTATCATCTTTTATAGATGCCACATTCATAAAGATACGTCCCATAGCCATCTGATTATCGCTTTTGTTATCTGAGTGCAATAATTGAGTTACTTCTTTGGACTCAATCGTAGCTAATCTTTTTGCTTCTTCAGGACTTTTTCCATCAGCTTCATAGCCCCGCTGTAAGACCTTGCTCATCTCACCTTGAGTAGACATTTTCAAAGCTAGATCCTTCAAAGCTTCCAAAGGTAGCCCATTTGATGGTATTCCCATGTTGCCTATTTCGCCGACTAGCATAGCCATTTTTTCAGGCGTATCCATTAATAAGCCTAATTGTGATGTGTTTTTAATCATTGATGAAACAAAATCATCGCTAAAATCCTTCATATTGGTACTCATGTATTGAAGAGAATTAGCGAGGCGCTCGGGATCATTAACTCCTGTGCTGTCGCGTAGTAGGGCCATCATTTTTAAGCTCTGATCAGAAGTGAAACCTGTGCTCATGCTTAATTTAGCAGCAAATTCCGCATATTCAGCCTTATTGGTTGGATTTACCTCATCGCTCCGATTATAGATCGCTGTAGCTTCTGCTTTCATCATTTCAGGGTTAATCTGTGTCATTCTTCCTACACTGCGGTCCAACTCTTGACCCTCTAGTTCAGTCTTACCCCTAGCCATAAACAGCCCACGTTCTTTGGCTGCAGCCTGAGAATCAGGTATTGCGTCATTATAAGAGTTAATTAAATAATCACCCATAGGGTCCATGACGCTTGCCTTACTGCCACCACTACTGCCTCCTCCGCTTATTACAAGAGACTGGCTTATTTGACTGCGCATCTGCGAAATCTTTTGCGTCGCCTGATCATCAATGGTCACTCGGAGCTTGGCTTGCACAGAAGTCCCCAAGCGTTTTAATTGGGAATGCAACTCTTTGATGCGACGCTCCATCTTATCGGTTTCCCGTAAGAAATCGCGTCCCATTTGCCCCCATGCTACCTGTAAAGAGACCGCATCGCGTTTCCACTCCATCATGCCTTGTCTTACCTTATACATCTCTTTCTGGACGGAAAGTAGCTCTACGACCATATCGTTGTTCATTTCCACTCACCTCCGTTCATACTACATCTTGCCTTATTAAAAAAAACGGCGGAGGATATCACTCCTCCTCCGCCTCTAATTCAATGATCTGACATGCGATAACAAATAACTTTTGCTTATAGCGATCCACGTCATACTCGACAATTTCCGCCGGGAGACCTCTTCCATGTAGATAAGCCTTTGCGAGATGCCAGGCCTCCGCGTCGGATTGAATTAGTTTTTTGCTTCTTCAATCGCTTCCTCTTCCGTTTGACCCTGATTTGCTTTGCGAACCGTCTCTAAGAGTAGTGCATACGCATCTGGGTTTCGATCAAATAGTTTGCCTGGAAGCTCAAATTTGTCACCTATTTTGAACGCTTTCTTTAGCTCTGGATCATTCCAGTTAAAGTCGTGTTCGGTTGCCTTCACGATGCGAGCATCATTATAGCGGTACCAGTCGAATTTATCGCCTTTATCCGCCTCCCGCTCGCAAATTCGGCTTTCCATTAAGGTAAGCTGACGTACCTTCCATACCTCGCCATCAATATTGACTTCTACCTCATGACGTGGCGTCGTTTCACTTGCTTGTGCTAAGAATTTTTCTAATTTACCCACTCAAAGCCCCCCTATTCCTCTGTATATTCCGGTAATTTATCAAGGTAATCAGGCTTCTTGTTACTGCGCCCCTTAATTTCATAAGCCGCATGATCATTGCCGTCCGCCTTCGCTTCCCATAACGTAATTTCTTCTGGGTTTAAATAGATATCAGTTAAACGAACACGCTCTGTATTTCCGTTTTCTTTGTCGATCATCTCGCCTAAAAGCTGTGGAATAACAGGAGTTCTGCCCTCTGTAATTTGATCCACGCAAAAATATTTGAGCAAGGCGTTAACAGATGATACCTTTAAAGTAACCTCTACGTGCCAAGAGTCAATCGTTTGTACGGAGCCCTTTTGTAGACGTTTTACATCTCCATACTCTGTTTTTAGGACAGCTTTTCCTTCCAATGTACCGTAGATTGGATCACCGTTTTCATCATATACCTGACAATTTTTTAATTTAATATCGCTTTGACGCATGCTTACAGCACCTCCCATTCAATATCGAAAATCTCAATAGCATCAAGTGGTTTGGCCGCTAAACGGAAACCACGTTTGTCACCAATCCCATTTTTCTTATCTTCAAAAATCCATCCTTGGTCAATAGCTCCTTGAGCTTCACGCACTTCGAGATAAGTCTTTACCGCACCAACGAACGTCGCACCACCAATATCGTTGTTATCCAATTTACCTTTATACTTTTTGCCTACAGAAGTAATGTCATTAACAATCTGATCCAGCGTCATGGAGACACGAATTTTACCAAAATCCTCTCGTTCTGCTGCTTTCAGCGTTGTTAAGGTATTGACCGCACTTTCGATCAAGTACACGTCACCATCACGCACTGCAATCAATGTGCCAGAGTTAAGTGCTGCCTGAATATCAGTATGCCCCCAGTCTTTTTCCGCTTTTTTCAACGGAACCAGCTGTGCACTCAGAGAAATGTGCGCAGGGGTAGCAGCGATCATTCCAGCAAGCCATGCTGCCCATTCTAGGCTTCCATAAGTCTTACCGTTCACATGTTGACCTGCAATAGCGCAGTTCACAACACGGCGAGAATTGTTAGCAACAGAACGCTGTACATGCTCGTTCATGTTGTTATCTTTATCTTTCAAACCTCCGATTACTAGCGTGCTACGTTTTTTGCTAAAAAGTTCGCGGTCGGACATGAATTGTTTTGCTGCTGCTTGGATTGCAACATCAGCTGATGGCAAATACATTGCGTCAAAATCTGTACCAGAGATGGAGTTAAATAAGGTAGTAAAGTCATTAGCTGTTAGCGAAGTAATACCACTTGTTCCACCTTCGAGTGAAATCATCATTGTCTCTTCTGCTACTTTGTCACCCAACTTTTTCACTTTGATATAAATAGATTGCTCTGCTTTTGTCACGAGCTCGTCCACGTTAGCAAAAGAGAATTTTTCTGTTTTTATCGGACCTTTGACTTGTAATTCCTTTTTACCTAATTCAACTGTGGATTCTTTGATAGAGATTTGTAGATCGTTACCAACTAATCCTGGATAACGAGCTTCTAAGGTAAAGGAATCAGATTGCGTATAGCTGGCTGCAACGCCATTTCCGCTCGTCATACGATAACCAAGTACGGTAGCACCGCCTTCTGCTGCTAGCTCCAAGATTCCGATATGTCCAAAGGTTTCTGCTACGCGCTCTTCATAGCCTTTCATGGTGATGACTTGATCAGGAGCTCCCCATTCAGCTAGATATGGTACAAGTACCACACCGCTTTTTGGTAATACCCGTTCTTGCGCTTTTGCCTTTAATTCTACGTTTACACCTGGTCGTTCACGTTGGATTGTCATACTTACTTGCCTCCTCGAAATGTAGATACGTATTGACGTACTTGTTGTTCATTCATTACTTGATGGTTAGCAAATGCATGTAGCGCCCCTGCTACTTCAAAGCGCTCGGCTTGCAAGAGCGGTGCGCTCTCAATCCATTCCTGACGAGTTCGCTTGTTTTCCTGAGCAGTAGTGTTGAGATTTAGCGCTTCAGCTTCAACACTTTGCTTTTTAGATTCAGCTTTTTTCGTCGTCTCTTCACTTGTTTGTCCTTTTAATTTAGCCATGCTCATCCTCCTTCACCTCGAAGGTGTTAATTTTTTCTACCCGCTCTCTTGGTACAGGCATGAGGTATTCGTAGCGAAACGTAATCTCAGCCCGTTCCTTTTTCTCTGTATTTACATTGAATGTGCCCGGGTCGATATCAAGTAAGAGATTGTTTTTACCACGGTAACTAAAACGTTGCTTTCTTAACAATTCACGAAGAACAGTTGTAGAAAGCGGAACCTGTATGTCTTGTTCCAAAGGATAATGCAACATGATGGTCGCTTCGCAAATCACTTTGTAACTGGTCAAGCTGTTTCCCTTTTCCGTTACAGTCTGAGTCATGACAAAAGCGGAAGGTAGTTGGAACGTCCCCTTCATCCACTCTCCTAATTGGGAGATAATCGCTACATCGGGGTATGCCTCTTCTACCAAATCAATTAGTGTGGACAAATCTCTGTCCATCTTAGCTTTGCACCTCCTTGCGCTGTTTTGACGAAGCTTTATCAATTTTTGGAGGAGGTCTTCCCTCAAATGTTTTTGCCTGTCTCCTTGTCTGATAAGCTTTTTTGTCTGTTGATTGTGTTTCTGTTGACGGCTTGTTTGTAGACTGCTTACCTTTGTTAGCCAATTGTACTCTGACGACTCCTAGTAATCTTGGATGCAGGATCATTCTGGTGTGTACCTCCTTGCTCACCGGTTCATGCCTCGCCAAATGGTCCTTACACTTATAGGTGGCTTCTGCCCCACACAAACAAACGTTCGCTATCAAGGGGTTTAACGCCCCCTTTCTCAAAAAGAAAACAGCCATCACAAGGATAGCTGTTAGATTCTTGGCAAATTCAATTTTTTGTTGGGCCCGGGAAAGCAAGGTGGATACATTCCCTCTAGATAAAAATAACATTTCAGCAACCTTGTCGTGGGTAAAGCCTCCTCCATGCACCATGAGATAACATTCTCTTTCTTTTTCCGTTACAAACTGAAGATAAAAATCAATCATCTCCCGTTCAGCATCACTTACGCCGACTCGGCATCCTCCTGTACCCGGTGTCACATAGCTCTGCATTTTAAAAGGATCTAATAAAATTTCGCGCTGTTCCTTAGATCGTCTCTCAATACCACGTTGATTATCAGGCTGTCTTCGTGTTTCAAGCCATTCGATCGCATATTCCACATCGCGAATACTTGCAGCTAGACTACTGCGCAATGCTTCTTGATTGGAATGATGTGCATGATCAGAACTAGCACCTTGATCCGAACTCACAACTTGGGCTAACATACTCTTTAGTTGTTTTTTGGTTCCTTTATAGGAAGTAATTAGTTTTTTCATGTTCGTTGTCATACTTTTATCCCCCTTGTTTTAATCAGTCACTTTTTCAGTGCTCATATGTTTATCTGCTTTGTTCGTAGCAGGCTCATCGTCTGTTCGCTGCTCTATCTTTCAAAAACTGAATACTTGTGGTATCTCCCATCAAGCGTCTCCACTCATATTCTGAGATCTCTCTAGGTTTTTTCTGTCTTGGAGTTGTTTTACTAGCTTGATGTTGCCTTCTCTGTTTTTGATTGCGGTTGCTCATGTTCTCCCTCCTTTTCATTTCATTGAATGTCGATATAGGTTTTATAGATTTTTTCCTAACAAAAAAGAAGGACGCCAGACACTCCCACTCGTAGTGGAAATATCCAGCGCCCTCCCGCATCTCGGTATCAGGCCAATATGTAGTTGTTAAAATAATTCATTTTCTTGGAATGCTATTTTAGCTATCTTGCCTTGGCTAGATTTGACGATAGTCTCACCGTGATGAACCAGGGACACTATTTTAACTTTCCCTTGAACAGGGTCAATGAGAACCATACTAGCTTCCCTACCGACCGGAATTGTTACCTGTTTCATATCCAGTGTTAGTTTCATCTCTGTAGACCGCATTCTCATCTTCCCCCTCTGGAACTTGCTGAATCAGCTATTTCAAGCGAAAAATTTGAGCATTAATCAACTTTCAATTTAATGATAGTTGATTAAAACTCAAAAGTCAATCAAAACTTGCTAATACCTCAACTAAATAGATATAATGGGAGTAAACAGGCTAGGTATTGATCATAAGTTAGACAAGGCGGTGATAGGAATGACTCTCGGAGAACGATTAAAGGAAAAACGAAAAGAATATAAATGGACCCAAAAAGAGATTGCAGACAAATTAGGCATCGATAACACCACTGTCTCAAAATGGGAATCAAATACCTATGAACCTGATGCTACCTCTCTCAAAGAATTAGCTGAAATATATCAAACATCTACCGATTACTTGCTCAACAAACAGCAAAAGGAAGAAAATAATTACTCCTTGGATGATAGCGATCAAGCTACGGGACTTGCCTTTATCACAGGGGGCGACTCTTTAACAGAAGAAGAAGCGGAGTACTTGAAGGAAAGTTTAGAGCTTTTTCGAAGAATGAAAGAAAAACGGGCAAAGTCTAGGTGATTTGATATACCATGCTAGCCCGCTATGCTGAAATTTGATTGGACATTTTTAAGAGATATGATCTTCTCTAGAAAGGTTACGTACTTCCTAGAAACAGAGTTCCTGATAAAATAGCTCCTCCGTAAATTATCTTTACTAGAACGAGTTTCTAGAACGCTACACTTTTTTAGAACGAGTTTGATCAAAGGATTCTATAAAATAAATTTTGGGAAAGGAACTTTAGCAAAATTTTTCCCGTTCATATAAAAAAGGCATAAGGAATCTTTCATCCCTATGCCCTATAACTAATACCTCAATTCTATACCTCAAATCTGATGTTCAATCCTACTCTTTTGTTATTTAACCCTCAAATGGCTTTCTTTAGACAATTCCCCTGTAAAGCAATTTGAGATACCGCCAGCGAATCAGCCAGAAATACAAGAACTGGGTGACCACAAAACATCCGAGAACAATCACAGAACTTGCCATGACTGAATATGGGAGCAATTGTTGAAGAGCGGTAAATGCTACTCCACTGTGAACAATCGCTATCACGATAGGTAAAAAGAACATAATAAGCAACTGTCTTGTTACGGTTTTTCTTAATTCTTTACCAGTAAGGCCTAGCTTCCCAATCAGTTGGTATTGGGCATGCTCCCTGTCCAAATCTGTATATAATCTGAAATAAAGAAAGCTAGAAGCGAATGTGAAGAACACAAAACCAATCATTACACTTGATATAAGTAGTAATCCATTCTCTTGCTTAGCTTCTTTCCACTCCAAACTTAAAGCATAAAAATGATACGGTGATTCATAGTGCTGCAATCTTTCATTCAATTGATTTGATACATGTAGGGTGTTTACCCAATCTTCTACCACAAAGGCATTGATTCTCATAGGTAGCTGTACTGTCTCCGATTCAGATGATTCTTGCAAATCTTGAGATGAAGCTTGTTCAGAATTGCTAGGATGTTCTCCATTCTTTTGTGACTCTGATGAACCTTTGGACGCGTCTACACTAGCTTCCAAATGACTAGCAAGAATTCTTTCGTACGTCTGATCCGTTACTGCCACAAAGTAATCATCGCCAAAATTTTGTGGCATAACCATATGATCAACCGCTTTTTTCATAGACAAATCAAGATTCAAGGTGCCATTTGTAAGATGGAGTTGTTGATCAAACTTCTGTTTATTGATCCCCCGTTCTTGAGCAAATCTTCCTGGGATCAGCAAAAATTCCCCTTCTTTTAATGTTTCTGTAGGATACTCAAGAGCTTGTGCCAGTTGATTATAATTTGTTACGGACATGACCAAGTTGTTATCTGTCCAGATTATCTCAGCAAAAGCATGATGATAAGAGAATCCTGCGTTAGTCAACTCTCTTTCAATTAGGGAAACATGCTCCTGTTCCTGTGGATTTTTCGTATAAGAAATATAGGTAAATGCATATGGATTTTTAATTTTAGCCAATCCTTGATTTCCCATAGCTGCACAGGTTCCTATGGCTACAAAGGCTACTGCTGAGACAACCGCTACCATAAAAAACATGTTTGCATTGTCTCGCATGCGGTACACCAATTCTGCCATAGTCAGGATGTTCGTTCTTTTAAAAAAGAGCCTTTCTCTCTTCTGTAAAAAACGAATGATGAATACGCTACACTGGGTGAAGAAAAAGTAGGTTCCAACGACAACAAGCCCCACCCCACTAAATAATATAGAAAACAGATGGTTACCTATCGCAAAATAGAAGACACACAGATAGCCTGTCCCAATCAAGACAACTGCAAGGATTGATAACCAAATAGAAGCTTTAGGCTCCGGCTTCGGCTTTTCACCCGTTTGCATTAGTTCGATCAGCTTATTCACTTTCATTGTTCTGGAGGTGAAGAAAGAGATAGCCAAAAACAAGACAAAAAAGGCGCCTAGAGTAATTCCGATTGCTTTATAGGGCAAATAAAATGGCAGACCTTTATTTATAGCTAGCATATCTGCACTAATCAGTAAGACAAGCTTGGCAAATACCAGACCAACCAATATTCCCAATGCCATAGAAAGTACACCAATAATCATATTCTCTAAAAACACTAGCTTGTTTAATTGCTTGTTTGTCATTCCATGGATGAGCAAAATGCCAAATTCTTTTTTCCGTGTTTGCAAAAAAGCACTAACGGAATACAAGACAAAGAAAAAAGAGAAGATAAAGATGAAGTATGGAGGCAATTTCATCGCCATTTTTCCAAGCGAATTCATTGTCACGCTCCAGCCTGTTAGATCTCCTTGCAGATCAGGATGAAAAGAGATCAGAGCATACGTGAAAAACATCATAACGGAGAAGGCACAGCTCAAAAAATGAGCAGCATAAGCTCGCTTGTTTCGCATCACGTTATTACGAGCGTACTGTTGAAAAGTCATGCGCCTCTCCCCCCAATAACGACAACACATTCATGATTTTCTGGTAGAATGCCTGACGGTTGTCCCCACGATATACTTCATTAAAAAGCTTGCCATCTTTAATGAAAACGACTCGATTGCAATAACTAGCAGCTAAAGCATCATGCGTAACAAGCATCATGGTCGTTTGATCGTTCTTGTTGTATGTAGACAACAGTTGCATGACATCTCTAGCTGCCTTTGAGTCTAAGTTCCCTGTCGGCTCATCAGCTAGCAGTAATTTCGGTTGATGAATCATGGCCCTCGCAATCGCTGTACGTTGTGCTTGTCCACCTGAAATCTCATACGTACGTTTATTCAAAATCGGGGTAATACCTAATTTGTCAGCAATAGCGGCAACTTTATGATTCATCGTATCCAAGCTAGTGCCATCAAGCGTTAACGGTAGTAAAATATTCTCTTTTACTGTCAATGTGTTCAAGAGGTTAAAGGATTGAAAAACAAATCCCAGCTCCCGTCTACGAAATAGCGCCAATTGATCTGGCGAGAGAAGGTGTGGGTTTTGATTATTAATCAAAACTTCCCCTGATGTGGGTGAATCAATCGTAGACACCATGTTAAGTAGGGTAGTTTTTCCACTCCCCGACGGGCCCATGATCCCAACGAACTCCCCCTCTTGAATGGTCAAATCAATATTGGACAATGCTTCATAGGAAATCTTTCCTTGATAGATTTTGCTCAGTGCACGAGCCTTTACAATATCCATGTGCACGCTCCCCTTTCCATTTCATTCTGTTACCCAGTGTAATCAACTGGGGGAGATGTTCATATAAAACATTCTTTCATTTTCCTTACATGTTTGTAAGATTTCACGTAAGTCCATACCTAATCTAAGGGCGACGAGACGCGTACGGAAAAATAACCCGCACAATCGTTCCCCTCCCCTCTTCTGACTGTATTTCTACCGCATGATTCAATTTATCTGCTACTTCCTTGACTAAATAAAGACCCATTCCTGTTGACTCCTTGAACTCTCTCCCATTATCTCCCGTAAAAAAGGAACGGAACACACGTGGAAGATCAGCAGAGGGAATGCCTACCCCTCTATCCTGTACTGCCAAAACAACGGCCTCACCCTGTGCATAGGCAGAAATCGTCACCTTTTCTCGCGTGCCTGCTGAGTATTTAATCGCATTCGTTAACAACTGATCTAGCATAAAGACAAGCCATTTCGCATCTGTTTCCACGGTTAATGTAGCTTCTATTTTTACGTCGGGATAGACATAATTTCTGATGAAAAAACCCTTGTTATCGTGAACAACCTTATTTACAATTGGCAAAAGTTGTACGCGATCCACGCTAAAATCCTGTTCAAACGTATCCAGTCTTGAAATGTATAATGCCATTTCCAACCCTTTGCGTAGCTTATCCGTCTCTTCAGAAATACTTTCAAACCGCTCGTCATCTTCCTTTTGCGTAATTAATTCAATGACAGATAAAGGAGTTTTCATTTGATGTACCCACTGATTCATAAAGGTAATGTGACCTTGATGCTGTCGTTCCCAGTTCTTTATCTGTTCTTGATACCGTCTATATTGGGCCTCCAATAAGGTTTCTAAGGCTTCCGGGAGCGGTGCATGGTTGTATTCTGACATAAACTCATGCATCGTTTCGAGTGGTTGAGATAGACGCAGATAAAAAGAACGGTGGCTCACATATCGGTACGTAAGATACATCATTAAAAAAAAGGTTCCTAAAAAAATAGCATATAAAGCCGTCAGAACATGGTCATAGCCATCAAACCAAAAGACAAGCAAAAGAAGGAACATTAAGATATAAGAGTACACAATAAGCGGAACATGCTCACGTAAGAATAGCCGTACATGTTGTTTGTATATAGGTGAACATGAAAGGGAGGGCGTGTTCATATCTGCTCGCACCTCGTTTTCCCCTAGTGGATTCTCTTGTTGTTTTCCCTGTTCCTTCACCTTCTATCACCTCCATTGTTCCACGTGACCTGTAAGCGATATCCTGCCCCCCGGACCGTCTCAATTACATCTTCAATCCCTAACTCAGCCAGTTTTTTTCGCAAACGAGTGATATTCACGCTCAACGTATTATCATCTACATATGCCTGATCATCCCATAGTTTGTCTAAGAGCTTAGTCCGGCTGGATACACGAGGAAAGGCGTTAAGCAAAGCCTCCAGCAAGATCGCTTCCTTTTTGGTTAACAAAATCCCCTCTTCTTTCAACCTTACTTCTAATCTTTCTGGATAAAGTCTCAGACCTGTCTGCTCGATCATTCGTTCCTCCATCTTGGGTGCATAATCACCATAGGCTCTGCGTAAATGACTACGAATTTTAGCCATAACCAGCTCATAATGAAAGGGTTTGGTAATATAATCGTCCGCACCGTACTCAAGTGCCATCACCTGATCCATCTCTGTACTCCGAGCCGATATAAACAAGATCGGGCACGTCGAAAGCGTTCGAAGCTGTCGACACCAGTAATAGCCGTCAAAGCTAGGCAAATTAATATCTAGCAACACAAGATCTGGATTCCATTCCGTAAAATTATCGATAATGTGATCAAAATTTCTAACCACAACTCCTTGATATTTATACCTCTCTATATGCGCTCGCAACATTTCCGCAATTTTAGGATCATCTTCAATAATCATGATAGTAGTCATAAGCTTTCCTCCTTTATCTTTGTAAAAGAAAAGCTCTGCGTATCTTTCCTTTACACTCTTCTTCATCTTTTGACGAAAAAGGTCCCTTTTCCGTCACTATCTCAATGTTTTACCCTTTTTGTTGTATTATTTGTATTTCACCACTTTTATTTGTTGTATACTTATAAGTAAGCCTAAATAAGGAAGGATGATCACCTATATGACCGATAAAACAGCACTGGTTATTGTAGACACCCAGAGCATCATTACTTATCATTCTTATCATGGGGAAGAAATAGTTGGCAAAATCAGTTCATTACAAGCAAAAGCTCGTGAGCTCAACATTCCTGTCCTGTTTGTTCAGCATATTGGTCCAGCTGGCACTCCTTTTGAAGAAGGAGCGCATATGACTGAAATTCATCCTAACGTTGCACCTCTTGAAGGTGAGACGGTTATCAAAAAGACGGCATGCGATTCTTTCTATGAAACGCCTTTACATGAAGAACTTACAAATCTGGGCATTACGCATCTCATTATCGTTGGCTTTCAAACTCAATTTTGCATAGATACAGCTTGCCGTAGCGCTGTCTCGCGTGGCTATGATGTTACGCTAGTGAGCGATTGCCATTCAACGGCGAATACGCCTACCTTGGATGCCATCTCTATCATTGACCACCATAACGAAACATTGAATGGACTAGGTACCCTACACAACCAAATCAATGTAAAAGATTCAAGTGAGATTTTCACCTCTGAACCAGCTCTCTAATTTGATATATCAGTGCTACTATTCATCATAAAAAACTTGGCTTTGCCAAATCTCTGGCAAAGACCATGCGATAGTTGCGTTTCCCTTAGATAGTAATTTGTTACAATTTTTATTAGTCAAACAAAAAACAGACTTCCCTTAATCAGGAAGCCTGTTTTTTCATTATGTGTATGGTAGGAAATGAATGGTTTCACTATAACCGAGATACCGAGAGTGGTTATCACTTATTTTTTTACGCCAAGCGCTACCTTTTCATTTCGTACAAATCCATCACCGCGATACCGATGGCTAATTTTATCCTGATAATACTGTCCCTGAACAAGTTTTCCTACAATTTCTCCCGCATCCTCAGGCTGAACATTCTGATACCAAATTCCATCTGGATATACCACCACGACACAGGCATCCTCGCAACGTCCATTACACTTCGTACGCGTTGTATGAATTTGTTCATCTGCTTGTAGCCGCGCTATCTCTTGACGAATCGCCACGGTGACTTCTTCGCCACCTTTTTGCATGCAGCTACCTCCATTGCAAAGCAAAATATGATGCTTTGTTTTCGATAAATCCCATGTTGCCATAACCTTCCCCCTTTTAGTTTCCCCTTATTGTACCAGCATTCCACTGAAAATGATTCTTTAGATTCAACATTAAAATTCCAAATTCTTTTTCTTGATAGTAATAATGCGCTGACAGAATCTAACATAAAAAATTTAAAAAATAAATTTACAAATTTTATATTATTTTGATATATTTTATAATACAACTTATTCGTCTTTTACATAATGTAATTTTAAAATAGGGGGTTACCAAATGAGATTAACACCAGTTGAGCAAGAAAAACTATTAATTGTTGTTGCTGGTCAACTTGCAAAAGACCGTAAGGAACGTGGTGTTTTACTGAATTATCCAGAAGCAATTGCATATTTGACATGTTTTGTTATGGAAAGAGCACGTGATGGTAAAGGGGTAGAGGAGGTAATGAAAATGGGACAGCATGTGCTTACCTCAAATGATCTAATGGAAGGTGTACCCGAAATGATTGAGAGTATTCAAGTTGAAGCAACATTTTCAGATGGTGTAAAGCTTGTAACAATTCATCAACCAATTTCAATGGAGGCTAAAATATGAAACCAGGGGAAATTCAAATTAAAGAGGGCACAATTACAATTAATGAAGGGAGAGAGACATGCGAATTAATGGTTAAAAATACTGGCTCACGTTCAATCCAAGTAGGTTCCCATTTTCATTTTGCAGAAGTGAATCGGGCACTTTCCTTTAATAGAGAAAAAGCAATTGGTATGCGCTTGGATATCCCTTCCGGCACATCAATTCGAATTGAACCGGGAGAAAAGAAGAAAGTGAACCTTGTTATGCTTGGTGGACGAAAAACTGTATACGGTTTAAACGGTATGGCTGAAGGGTTTATGGATGCTAGAGGAAAAGAAAAGACCGCTACTAAACTAAAAGAGTTCGGTTGGTTAACAAAGGAGGTTTTATCATGAAACTTTCAAAAAAGAAATATGTTGAGTTATTTGGACCAACTGTTGGAGATAAAATACGTCTTGGAGACACTGATTTGTGGATAGAAATAGAAAAAGACTGTACGGTTTACGGTGAAGAGGTTATCTTTGGTGGCGGAAAAACAATTCGAGATGGAATGGGACAGAATGGAAAAATAACTGGAAGAAATGGTGCTCTTGATTTAGTCATTACAAATGTTGTTGTATTAGATTATACAGGCATTATAAAAACAGATGTTGGTATAAAAAATGGAAGAATTGTCGGAATCGGTAAGAGTGGTAATCCTGATATCATGGATAATGTAGATAGTCAAATGGTAATAGGTGCAGGAACCGAAGTCATTTCAGGGGAAGGAAAAATATTAACTGCTGGTGGTGTGGATACACATATTCATTTTATCTGTCCACAACAGATGGATGTAGCACTATCCTCAGGAGTAACAACACTAATTGGAGGAGGTACCGGACCTGCTACTGGCAGCAAAGCTACTACCTGCACTTCAGGAGAGTGGTATATTCAAAGAATGCTCGAGGCAGCTGAAGAATTCCCTGTCAATGTAGGTTTTTTAGGAAAAGGGAATGCGTCTCATAAGGCTCCTTTGTTTGAGCAAATAGAAGCCGGAGCCGTTGGGCTTAAACTTCATGAAGACTGGGGCACAACTCCTAGGGCAATTCAAACATGTATGGATGTTGTAGAACAAACAGATGTTCAAGTTGCCATTCATACAGATACACTAAACGAAGCGGGATTTCTAGAAACGACACTTGAAGCAATTGGAGATCGGGTTATTCATACGTACCATATTGAGGGAGCTGGTGGTGGACATGCCCCTGATGTTATGAAGTTAGCTTCTTACTCAAACATTTTACCATCTTCTACAACTCCGACAATGCCTTACACAATTAATACAATGGCAGAACACCTCGATATGATGATGGTATGTCATCATCTAGATACAAATGTTCCAGAAGATGTTGCTTTTAGTCATTCGAGAATTCGTGCAGCTACAATTGCGGCCGAAGACATTTTGCATGATATTGGAGCTATTAGTATGATGTCTTCAGATTCTCAGGCCATGGGACGTATTGGCGAGGTTATTATTCGCACTTGGCAAACAGCGGATAAAATGAAAAAGCAAAGAGGACCTCTTTCTAAAGAAGAAAGAAACGATAATCTCCGTGCAAAACGTTATATTGCAAAATATACAATTAATCCTGCTATTACGCATGGGATAAGCCATGAAGTAGGTTCCATTGAAAAAGGGAAATTGGCAGATCTTGTTTTATGGGACCCAATGTTCTTTGGTGTTAAACCAGATCTTGTCTTAAAAGGTGGTATGATTGCACGAGCACAAATGGGAGATCCTAATGCTTCTATTCCAACCCCAGAACCAGTATTTATGCGTAGAATGTATGCTTCATATGGAAGAGCAAATTACTCTACATCCATTACATTTATGTCACAAGCAAGTATTGATCTTGGTGTTCCACAGAGGTTAGGACTGAAGAAAATAATCTCACCTGTCCATCATATAAGAAACGTAAGTAAATTAGATATGAAATTGAATAATGCCTTACCTACTATTGAAGTTGATCCAAAAACGTATCAAGTATTTGCAAATGGTGAAGAGCTTTCATGTCAACCGGTTGCTTATGTGCCACTTGGACAACGTTATTTTATCTTTTAATAATGTGATCTGGTGGTTCCACATATGGCGAGATGCACGCTTTGTTCGGTTTTTACATGAAAATTAGGATGAGTTGCGTCCAACAACCAGGAGTTTTTTGTTAAAAAAGACGAACGACTTTGAATCGAAGTTGTTGGCCAACTTAATTTTTTGGGGTGAACTGCTTATTAAATTTGGTTATTCTTTCAATTTCATCGTAAGTGACCCCACTTAATTCCCGATTTATACCAATCATATTGACGATTATTCCTTTCTAAAATTTTAGACTGGTCACATCCTCCAGAACCTCCCTCACCCTTTAGTCTTTTTTAACATTACTAGACACGAGCATAAAGTTATTGATAAACCCGTTCTTCTGTAAAAAGATAGGTTGCCTATTCTTTGTCGCAAAATCATAGTAATAAATCCCACGACCCTCGTTCAAGTCTTTTGTGGAAGTACTGCCAAGGTAATAGATACCCTTGCCGTCGTGGGAAAGATAGACATCACTTCTAGAAGAAATGGGAAGATCTAGCTTGGTTCTCTTACCGGACATGATATCTACGAGACTATACTCTATAGGAGAAAGATTGATACGATGAGAGGTAACAAGTAATAACTGATGACCACTGCTGGTCAAAGAATTAATTTGTTCATTCTTCAAAGAAATGACGGGTCGCTCTGTTTTCGTTTCGTTATCTAATTCAACAACGGTATAATCGGGTGGAACCAGTGCTATTTGCTGCTTATTCGAGATACCTTGCTGCTTTTTCATTGCGTTCTCTGAATAACGGGCAAGATAGGTTTTATTTACCTCTTTATTGTAAGAAACAGCCCAAGTGTTGCCATCAAGGTCTTCATCATGTATGAACTCTATCTGATGGTTCTGTTTGTCATACAAAACGGTCTTGAGGACACGATCGCCTTTTTTTACCGCTGCCATCACGATAGGTCCTTTTTCAGTCGTAGGTACAATATAGTTAATGGCAAATAATTCGTCTGATAACTGTTCTGCCTTTTTCGTCTGTAGATCATACGCGAATAATTGATCACCTTTATTTTGTACATCTGCTGAGTAGTAAATTTTATTATCCATAAGTGACGCAATGGAAAATGGATATTGAGATGTATAAGGAATATCAGCCAGCTTGGTCATGACCTTAGACTGTAAATCAAAGGTCGTTACTCGCATCATCATCCCATTAGTTGTATCCTGACCATTAACATATTCGGTGTATGTAATAGATAAATAGTCACCCTGTTTTTTAGTTTTTTCACTTTGGGAAGTCTTAGTTGGGGGTACGGGATTTACAGTAGGTTTCGTACATCCTGAAAGAACGAAAGTCAATATAGTTACAATCATTAATAAGAATTTCTTCTTGCTCATGTCCACTTTCCTTTCTTTACATATAAAGAGGATAGGGCATAAAACCCCATCCTGAAATTTTTAAAACTCATAATAATATCTACCATTAAATGAAAGGCTTTTATCCCATTTCAGTCCAAAATTTTCAACACCTGTTTTCCAAATGTCCAGCACAGCATCTGGTAACTTACCATTATCCTTCTTGTTTACCGTAGCTGCTTTATCATTATCCAAATTGCGCGCATAGATAACTGTATTATATTTCGGATTATCAATGTCGCCCTTTGTTGCACAATCCCCTTTTTCCAATGTATTGCTATTTTCACCTGTTGTATCCGTAAAATTTGTAATCCTTCCTGTACCTAGAACACTGCCTGATTTTGATCCCGAAATCACAATGGAATTGTCATTAGCACCGTACGTATATGTACCAGCAGCTTTACGCGTTCCTCTCGGCAGAGCTTTGTAAGCTAGTGGTTTTACCTCGTCAGCTTCCTGAATTGAAGTGGGATAGACAATATCTTTAATGAACCCCTCACCGTCGTAGATAACTTTCATGCCTGGCTGAGGTGCTGGATTTTCTATATGATAGACAGGAAGCTCTTTAGCCTCATCCAAAATTTTCTGAACAAAAGCTTCTTCTTCTTTCAATTTTGCTAGTTCAGATGCAGAAAGTTCCTCTTTTTGAACCCCATGAATTCTCTTATTTGGGGCAAGTTCTTCTCCTTCTTCAATCACAATCATATTGTTAGAATCGTCATACTCAATCACTGTTCCAGACAGCATTTGATCTGGAATTTTTCCAATACCCTTTTCAGCATAAGTACTTGGTGCTGAAATCAAAACGAGTGAACCTACAATCGCTGTAGTAAGTACAAGATGAGGAAGAACCTTTCTTTTCATAAAATAAACCTCCCTCTATTGAACAAAACTAGTAAAAATAACCTATCAATTCCATTATATGTTAATCGATGTACTTTTACAAATGTTTTTTAGGACGAATACTAGATATATTAAATTGCATCAAAAAAAGCTGCCACAACATACGTGACAGCCTTTTCCTTTTCAACATCACTCTATTACCTTCAGTTAGTTCCTTTTATGCCTTATTTCTGGATAGTCACCTTACTACCGTCTTTCAACAGTGTCTGTCCTTTCACTACTACCTGTTGATCTGCTTTTATTCCAGTCAGGACTTCGATTGCTTCGGTGGAACCTTCTCCTGTGGTTACCTCGATTTGTTTTGCTACTTCACCTTCCACGACGTAGATATACTGTTTGCCATCGCGATCAAAGATAGCCTTGCGTGGAACAACTACCTTTTCCTGCCCTTTTCCTGATTGACCTAACAGCTTCATATTTACAACCATGTCTGCTTTCAATTCGTTGTTTGGATTAGGAATAGAAATTTCGATAGGATACGATTTAAGCTGTGGATCCATCACCGGACTGACAGCCGTTACTTTAGCTGTCATTTCTTTTCCAATTGCAGTAATATCCACTTTTACCTCGTGGCCCACTTTTACCTGTGTAATATCCTGTTCCGACAGATTTGCTTTCACAACAAGCGGATTGGTATTAACTAACGTAACAACCGGACTTTGCGGAGAAGCCACCTGACCGATCGTACCGTTGACACTAGAAATGTAGCCGCTAAACGGGGCCTTTACTACTGCATTTCCCATTTGTGTCCGAGCATTTTCCAAGCTCACAGCGGCTTGTTTCACCGAAGCCTCTGATACACCTACCGCTGACATTTGATTAGCTGACTTTACGCTTTCTTGAGCATTGGCAAACGCCGTTCTTGCATTGGCAAGTTGTGTATTTGCTTGTTCATATTGCTGAAGAGAGATGGCACCTTGATTAAATAACGTTTGCATACGCTGTTGGTCTCGTTCTGCGTCCTGCAAAGCTGTTTGCGCTTGACTCAATCCATTTTTTGCTTGTTCAAGACCTTGGCTGGAGCTATTACCTGCTTGGTTCAAACTCGCCTTGGCTACCTCATATGCTGCTTCCGCCTGCTTAATAGAATTAATCACATCTTGTTCATCTATACTAAACAAAGTTTCCCCTTGCTTTACATATTTCCCTAAGCTCACGGGCAGGGACGTAATTTTCCCAGACAATTTTGGGCTTAGCTGTACTTCTTGACTAGGCGCCAATTTCGCCGTAAAACCTGCTTCAGAAGAAACGTTTCCTAATTTAGACATTTCTATTTGAACAGGGGTTACGCTCTCCGTCTGTTCTGCGGGAGTATTCTCCGCCGATTGATTCGAGCATCCCGCTACTAGAAACAGAGCGGATACTGCTACTATGATCATTTGTTTATTCATTTTTGCTTTCACTTTCATTTCCCCCTCCTCCATCTCTTACGCCATTAAGATTCCATTATCTGAATCGTTGCTTGTTGTTTCTTTTGTCGTTTCTGTTCTTTCTTTTGTTTTCGTTTAGAAGACCAATCATCGAACCAGGTATAAACGACTGGAACCAACACCAAGGTAATGAGGGTAGCAAAGCTTAAACCGAAAATAACCGTGATGGCCATCGGAGCTTGAGATTCACTACCAGAACCTGTGGCAAAAGCTAACGGCCCAATTGCCAGAATGGTCGTCAATGTCGTCATCAGAATCGGACGCAAACGTACTGGCCCTGCTTCCAAAATAGCATCCTTCACACTCATGCCTTTGTCTCGCAATTGGTTCGCATAATCGATTAATACGATGGCGTTGTTTACCACCAAACCAATTAATAGAATATATCCAATAAACACGGACACGCTGATCGGGGTATTGGTGACCAATAAGCCCAGCATTACACCTGCAAAGGTAGGCGGGATCGAGAACATGATAATAAACGGCGTAAATAGAGATTCAAATTGAGCAGCCATTACCATATACAGTAAAACCACTGACAAGATGACAGCCAAGCCGAGACTACTAAATGACTCCATCATATCTTTGCTCTCTCCGCCATAGTCAATTTTATAGCCATCTGGTAGGGAGAGATTGTTTAGCTTCGTTTTTACCTCAGTAGTAACTGAGTTCAAATCACGACCCGCTAACTCACCTGTAATTTTTACTTCACGAGTCTGATTAGAGCGATTAATAGATAGCGGTGCCTCTACTTTATTAATCACAGCCACAGAAGACAAGGCCACCTGTGCTCCACCTGGTGCAGTCATTCGCAAGTTATTCAGGTAATTCGTGTCTTCCTGATATTGCTCAGGCCATTTTAATTGCACATTGATTTCATCATCGCCAGTACGATATCTTGTCACCGTTTGTCCGTTAAACGCAGTGTTAACAGCGGTGAGAATCTGTCCAGAGCTAAGTCCGTACATACTTGCTTTTTCCGCATCAATCTTTACTTCAAATTCTTGTTGGGTGTCATCCAATGTAGTAATGACATTGCTGGTTCCCGGAACGCTGATCACTTCTTGTTTAATAATCCCGCTCACATCTTTTAATACTTCAATATCATCACCACGTAAAGTAATTTGCAGTGGAGAACCTGTCGACATACCAGCTGACTGTTCTTTCACCTTAATTTCAGCACCAGCAATGGAAGCTACTTGTGTCCGCAAATCTGCCATAATCTCTTCAGTGGAACGTTTGCGCTCACTTACTTCGACCAATTTTAAATCAACGGTTGCCTTGTTAGAGGTAGAAGTTGCTACTGCTGCCGAACCACCACTACCAATTGAGGTACTAAGAATATCTAGCTCCGGTACTTTTACCGCTATCTTTTCCACTTGTAGGGCCACTTTTTGTGTTTCTTCCAAAACTGTACCATTTGGCATCTTAATATCGATAGTGACTTGTCCCTGATCCATTCCTGGCATAAATTCTGCACCAACCAATGGCGTCAGCGCTACCGAACCTACCAGCATGGCAACAGTGACAATCGTTACCGTTTTGCGATGACGTAAAGAAATGTCCAACAGCTTTTTATAGCCATTCTCTACCTTGTGGAAGCCAATGTTAAACCAGATCACTGGGTTCATACCACGATATCCGTCCCGTTTGTTATGTTCCGGTACTTTTTTCAAAATCCGTGAGCTTAACATCGGTACTAGAATAATCGAGAAGACCAAAGCTGCGATGTGGGAATACACAACAGTTAAAGCAAGTGGTCTAAAAATTTCTGCCGCGATACCATCAACGAGCGCAATCGGCAAGAATACACATATCTGTGCCAGGGCAGAAGCCATAACAGCTGTACCTACCTCTTTAGAACCATCCAGAGCTGCTTCCACCATACCCTTGCCTTTTTCCCTTTGACGGAAAATGTTCTCTAGCATTACGACCGCAAAGTCAACGAGCGACCCTAGACCGAGCGTCAAACCCGATAAGGAAATCAAGTTAATCGTCTGACCTGTCGCATACATCAACAAGAATGTCGATATGATTGAGATGGGTAGCACGATAATCGCAACGATCATCGATTGGAAGCTACCTAAGAAAAAGAACAGAATGATAATCCCAAACAAACCACCTAACAGCGCATGTTCCGCTGTGGTATAGATTGAATCTTTAATGAACGTGGACGAGTCCAACGTGGTTGTTACTTTCAGATTGGAAGGTAATGTTTTCTCAATCTCTTTCATTTCTTGTGTAACGGCATCCGCTACTTGAATCGTATTTCCGCCAGATGCTTTTGTAATGGTTATACCTAGACTAGGCTTTCCATTGACGTAGCTAAACTGACTTATTTTTGCGGTTGTATCATTTAAGGTAGCAATATCTTGTAAGCGAAGTGAACCCGTACCTATGCGAATCGGGGTCAATCCAATCTTAGCAACGCTATCGTATTCACCTTGGACACGAATATTAAATTTCCCGTCTCCTTCGCGTACTGCACCACCTGAGCCAGACAAGTTGTTGCTAGCAATCGCCTGTTGAATTTGATCAATGGTTAATCCGTAGGACGAGATTTTTGCCGGATCTAACACCACATCTACCACGCGATCCTGACCGCCGACCAAATTTACCCCAGCCACACCATCAATTCTTTCCAAGCGGTTTTGAATGGTGTCTTCTGCTATCTTCTTCAATTGGTTTACATCATCTTCACCTGTCAAGGCAAACGTCATGATCGGCATACTGTTTGGATCAATACGCAGAATTTGCGGCGATTTGGCAGAGGATGGCAACTGTTGGCGCACCCGATCCACTTTATCACGTAATTCCAATGTAGCTTGATCCAGATCGGTGCCCCAATTAAAATTGAGAATAACCTGCGATGCTCCTTGGATTGAAATAGATGATACTTCTTTTAAATTTGAAACAGTCCCTACCGCACTTTCTATCGGTTTGGTTACCAGCTTCTCCACTTCGCTTGGCGCCGCGCCGTCCACGGACGTTACGACAACTGCGACGGGAAAATTTAAATCTGGGTATAAATCAATCGCCAATCTTGGCAGAGATACCATCCCAAAGATCATGACTGCAATGGTCAACATGATAATTAGAACAGGTCGTTTTACCGACACTTCAGATATATTCACTCTCTTTTCACCTCATCAATGTCTTAACTAGTTACTCTTTTTTTGGTCGTATACATTTCTTGCAAGACATGGAGGGATGAAATCATCTGTGTAGTCTTTTGCTCAAACGTCTCCATTTCCGTCTGGTGTACCGCGAAATCATTCGCATGATCAAATCGTTGGGACATCGCTACCCAAACCATTCGTTTATCCTTTTTATCCTTGAGCCTTTTGACGATGTTATCTCGTTCAAGGCGATCAATTAATCCAGATACCGTACTGTACGAAAGACTAACAGCCTTGCTGATTTCCCCAATGGTTTTCGGGCTGTGTACAATTTGCTCTAGAATCAGCACCTGCTGCCAGGTAATATCCTTGCTCTCTAGTTCTTCACGTGTGATACATGTAAAAAGAGCACTCGCTTCTCTGAGAAGTTTCGCCATGGTAATCAACTCTTCCATCCAAGCCACCTCCTGCCGTTGGTCAATTGTTCGCAATACGAAATGTCATAATTCTCATTGTAATGGCAATGCCGAATAGACAAATCTATCGAGGGATGGAAAAATTAACACCAAGGCGTCTATCTAGAGATAGAAGACACCCCATGCTACAATAGAATGTGAACAAGTTGCAGAGAAACTTTCCAGAAGGGTGGGCTTATATTTGATTGCTAACATAATTTTCGCCCTCCGCAAACGACTCCTGTTGGTCTGGTTCTTAGCCCTATCTCTTTTGACATGGCTACCTAGCTCCTATAACCATGAATCGCCCATACAATTTATTTTTTCCGTTATATTGTTCTGCTGGTATCTGATTTTGTTTTGGACATCATCTATTCAATTGCCTTCTAAAAAAATGACCTTGATTCTATTGCTGGTTGGGGGCGTCACCCTGTTTAAAGGCATCTATCTAGGACCAGAAGGGTTTGGTATGATCATCCTACTTGGGATCATCATTGGTCTTCGAATTGATAAAAAATATTCGCTACCCTTAGCTATCTTTTTCGGTGTGGTTACCAGTGTTTTACTCATCTGGAGCACCCATAGCTACACCTCACATGTTGCTCCTTTTTTACTTTCCTTTATCGGATGCTATTTGGGAGCGCGAGGATATCGTTCTCATCATGAGGCGTATCAATTAAATCAACAGCATTTAAAAGAATTGCAACAAGCACATAATGAATTGCAGAATGCGCATAATGAATTGCAAGAAATGGCTGTAAACACATTACAAGTAGCTGTGTTGGAGGAACGAAACCGGATTGCACGCGATATTCATGACTCTTTAGGTCATAGTCTGACTTCTCTTATTGTGCAGCTACATGCGCTTACATATATGTTGAAGTCTGGTCCAAACGATGCTCAAATGGCTGTCAATAATATGCTGGATGTAGCAAAACAGAGCTTGGAGGATATTCGTGGTTCCGTTCATACACTCGCAGTCGACAAAAGGACATTTGGCTTAACACCTTTGCAAGCTCTTTTGTCCCAAACAGAGAAAAATACGGATTTGTCCTGTATATTTGTTACAAATGAAGAAGAGATGGATTTAACGAACGAAGTAACAATTGTTTTTTATCGAATCCTACAAGAAGCCATCACTAATACATTGCGTCATTCTACCGCTACAGCTATTTGGGTTGAAATTACAAAGACGGCTGATTCTATCGTTTTAGCGATTCACGATAATGGCCAAAATCCTTCCCTGGAAGGATTTATACCCGGTTTTGGTTTATCTGGTATGAAGGAACGTATTACTAAATTACATGGAACGCTGCGATATCAGATTAGGGAACCCTTTGGTTTTGAAATTACAGCAACGGTTCCTTACCACCATTCATCTTAAGAAGGGAACTCATAGCTATGGTAGATCACAGACACCAAAAGATTCGAGTCATGCTGGCGGACGATCAGAAGATGATCCGACAAGGTCTTGGGTATGTTATTAATGTTCAGGAGGATATGGAGGTTATCGGAGAGGCGGCTGATGGAGAAGAGATTACTCAATTAGCTTGCAAGCTGTGTCCTGATGTCATCCTCATGGACGTACAAATGCCCAAGTGTACGGGCATTGAAGCGACACGTGAGATTGTTAAGCATGTGCCCAAGGTGAAAGTACTGATTTTAACCACATTCGATAATCATGATTACGTCGTTGACGGCATTCTAGCGGGTGCGGTGGGCTACATGCTAAAAGATGCCGATTCTCAAGAGATGCTAGATTTAATCCGACGTGCGCATAATGGAGAAGCCTCTTTTCACACAGCAACAGCAGCAAAAGCGTTGGCTGAGGTATTAAAAAGTCAAAAATCCGAAGCGAACGCCGTAATCAATCCAGATGAAACAGAGACAATTCATGCGAACGGGGATAACTTGCTACTCCTCGATGAACTGACAGAACGGGAGCAGGATGTCTTGCAACAATTAGCATTCGGTTATCGCAATGATCAAATTGCCCAAAATCTCTTTATCTCAGAGGGTACTGTGAAATCACATGTACATCGTATCTTGCAAAAATTAAATGTTGATGATCGTACGCAAGCCGTCGTTCTAGCGCTGCGTCATAAATTGGTAAAATAAATTCTATCTAGAGGTAGATGACAATCCATTTTTGTTACAAACGCAAAAAGGACGGGAGCCATTATGCATCCTGTCCTTTTTGCCTTTTATCTATCAAAAAGTAGAGCTACTGAATACGCAATGTCGCTGGAGATTTCTCTACATGAGACAGCTTCATCAATAAAATGAAAGCAAGCACGATGAATCCACCAATCATTCCGACAACGCCGGTCCATCCAAATAACAACCAGAATAAACCACCAACCGTTCCACCTACACTGGAACCGGCATAATAAAAGAATAAGTACAAGGAAGAAGCCTGTGCCTTATCATGAGTGGCTAATCTTCCTACCCAACTACTGGCGATGGAATGACCACCAAAATACCCAAATGTAAAGACTGCAATTCCAGCAATTTTACCAAATAAATGGGGTTCTAATGTAAGTCCAATTCCCCCAAGCATGATAAACAAAGACATCCAAAGCATTTTAGCACGCCCAAGTCTGTCCGCCATCCTCCCCATCCACGTGGAGCTAAACGTTCCGACCAAGTACACAATAAAAATCCAGCCAACGATGGTTTGAGAAAGAGAATATGGCGGTTCCATTAACTGGTATCCGATGTAATTGTATAACGTAACAAAACTACCCATTAACAGAAATCCAAGCCCATACAAATAAAGCAATCGATGATCCGTGCAATGGCTCCAGAGCGATCGTGCTAATGTCTTCACCTCTAATTTACGTGGTGCAAAATGTTTAGAAGGTGGCAGCATGACCCAGAACAAAATCGTACACAATAAGCTCAGCACACCGATTCCAATCAAAGCTACATGCCAGTTAAACAAATCGGTTAAAGTTCCAGTGATGATTCGTCCACTCATTCCTCCAATGGAATTCCCGCTGATGTATAGCCCCATCGCTACTCCTAAACTACTGCTATCAATTTCTTCGCCCAGATAAGCCATCGCGATGGCAGGCAATCCAGCAAGCACCATACCGACCAAAACGCGGAGACCAAGTAACATTTGGAATTGATAGCTAAACGCCGTACATACTGCCAGCAGAGAGGCAGCAATCAAGGAAACCATCATGATCGGTTTGCGTCCCCACGCCTCTGACAACGAGCCGAGAAATAATAAACTAATAGCTAAAGCCATCGTAGTCACAGATAACGAAAGACTGGCAAGAGTAGGGGAAATCTGAAACTCCTTGGTAAATTCAGGTAACAAAGGCTGCATGCAGTATAGGATAGCAAATGTATTTAATCCTCCCGCAAATAACGCTATATTGGTACGGCGAAATGCGCGCGAGCCTTGCTTGATATAACCCATGATGTAAATCCTCTCTTTTGTTCAGATAGGAAACAGATGTAAGTCAGGTGTACTTACACACAAATTAGATATAGTGCGCTTTTACAAAAGAAATGAACCTTCTAGACACAGGCGATAAATAACGCTTTTCTTTCCAAGCTATCCCAATGATCCGTTTGCAGGTTGGATTTGTCACACGAAGGAGCGAAATCTTTGATTTATCTAGCACGTTTACATCTGGAACAAGGCTTACTCCCAATTTAGCAGCCACGAGACCAGCAACAGTAGCAATCTCCTCTCCTTCAAAGGTTACATCAGGAGTAAAGCCTGCTTGCATACAAAGTGTATCTGTCAACGTCCGAAGTCCATAGCCCTGCTTAAAGGAAATAAAGGGTTCATTCGCAATCTCTTTTAAATCAATATGTGTGCGATTTGCTAGCGGATGGGTCTTGGAAACAATGAGATACAAATCCTCCGTAAGTAGAGGCTCCCAATGTACTTCGTCCATCGGTTCTATCATGGAAAAAAGGGCAATATCAATTAAACCCGTTTTTAATTGCTCCACAATCTGCTCAGTAGCTGCTTGATGTAAATGAAAACTAACCTGTGGATATTGCAAACGAAACGAACGAATGAATTCAGGTACTACTTCAATTCCTAGTGAATGTAAAAAGGCAATACGTACCTTACCGCGATCTGGGTCAATCAAGTCCTGAATTTCTTGTTTGCCCTCCTCGATCTCCTGAATAGCTCGCTCCACTCGCTTTAAAAACAGCTCACCGTATTGATTTAACACGATATTTCGCCCTTTTCGTTCAAACAAAGGCGTGTTTAACTCTTCTTCTAAACGTGCAATTGATCTACTTAAAGCAGGCTGAGACACATTTAACATTTCTGCCGATTGTGTAATGTGCTGCGTCTGTGCCACTTTGCGAAAATATAACATTTGTTGCCATTCCATATCGTACGTCTCCGTTTTGTTGTTTTGTTTTACCTTTTATGTATCATACTGCAAGTTAGTTATGACTTCAATTTACGTATTTGCATGATTTTCATGCATACAGGTTATGAATCAACAAAATGTAAAAAAGTCACCTGTTACCACCCCTTACTCCGGATGATAATCAAAGTGACTTTTTTTAAAAAGAAGCTAGTAAAGGAAGAACAACAAATAGGTAGTAGCTGTACTAATCATTACTAATAATGACGGCATTCGAGTATCCATCCCAAGCAACTTTGGCACCCAATGCTTCACTGACAAATCGAATTGGAACCATGGTCGTATCTCCGTTAAACAACTGCGCAGGGACGTCCAGATTTAGCTTCTTACCATTTTTATAAGCGACTTTGGAACCAATGGTAAGCTTAATGGTCGTGCCATCCTTCATTGCAGTCACCGTCTGGGTCGCTTCATCCCAGTCTACTCTAGCTCCTAGGGCCTCAAAAATGGCTCGTAATGGAACCAAGGTTCTTCCATTGATTTCTACTGGTGCCTTTTTAAAAATCTGTAACTCTCCATCAATAAAAATGACAATATCTTTGCTTTGATTAATCGGAATAAAAGTAGGCAGTGTGCTTGCAGACATCCCACTATCAGGATCAACAATTTCAATAACAATGTTATATCCTCCTGTAGATAAGCCTAACTCCTTATAAGAGATCATTGGATTTTTACCAGTGATAGGAATACGTTTTACAACATCTCCGTATAAATCATAAACCACTATATTAGCATGATAGGAAGAATAGCTAGTTTTCCATTGCAAGTTGATGGTAATCGTACCATTGGTATTCACTTTTATTCCACCGGGAAAGGCTTGTCCAGTCGGAACTGAAAATACATGGCTAGTTTCCCAAGACCATGATGCAGCACTTGAATAATATTTTTTCCCTTGCAACACCATTTCAAGTAGAATTTCATAGTTACCCGTAGACAAGGATAGTCCTTTTGTAGAAATTTTCGAATTCTTGGTGCTGATCGGGATTCGTTTTACAATCTTACCGCTGTCGTTTTTAATAACAACGTTAAATTTGGCCTGTTGATATTCAGCGGTGATTTCCAGGTTAATCGTAATCATTCCATCCTCAGATACTTTTACATATCCAGGGAAATCGTCGACTCCAGAACTTAGCTTGCTACTGTCTGGTATTACAAGCGTAACCTGATTAGAATTAGCAGAGCCTTTCACATCAGAAACCTCTATATAGATCGTATATGTACCGGAAGCTAGGTTTAAATCTTTGCTTGAAATCGTACGTTGCTTCGTTTTCAGACTGATTCGTTTAACTTGTCGATTCTTTTCATCCATCACCACTAAATAAAACGTGGACTTATCATAGATAGACGTAAGGTTGAGTGTAATAACGATATTTCCATCATTATCCATTTCTAGAACACCAGGAAAAGAAGCTGGAAAGGAAGTTGGAAGTACCTTTCCCCCTTGAATGTCAATGGTCTGTTTTTCAGAATATTGGTATTCCGTATGCTCCATCTCAATAACCGTATTGCTAGTTTTAACTCTTACCTCATATTCATTTGGAGATAATTCGAGATATTTGGCTGGCACAGTAAACGAAATAATCGTAACTTTTACTGATCTGAGCTCACCATCGACGCGTACCAGTTTTGTATTGGTACTGATTTTCCTTTTGATACCAGAAGGAGCTTGTATACCTGTTTTAGAATCGTTTACAAGTTCAATTTCTCTTATCACCTCACCGGTTACATTACTAACTTGTAGCATGACACTGGTTGCATATCTAGAATCCACCATAACTTCCCCTGTGATACTTCCATCCTTGTTACTAATTACCTCAAATAATTCAGGTTGATAATAGACCGGTTCCTTTATGACCAGTGTACCTCTCATAGTTTCTGACTGTGAAATCTCCATAGCTTCTGCCGGTGATATCCCCATCGTTGTAAACATAAATACAACCGCGAGAACAATCGCTACTATTTTTTGAAATCGCTTCATAATTGGCTCTCCTTTTATGTCATAAATTAGGATAATTATTCCCTTCATTTATATATCGGTATGACACTACTTTCGTATTAGGTTAATATAACTACTATTTTCTAATAAACTCCAATTAATCGCTACATAACAACAACCAAAGACCTATTTCACAATAAATCTAAAGCGATGGTATAAACGCGAGAAGTTGTCAGCTTCAGCGATGTTTTCGATTCATTCTATTTTTGGTTTTGAATGACCACTTCAGATACAATCAAGCGTTGTCTTGGCTTTACATTTGCCATAATAACATCGGCAACATCATCTGGTTCCATCAGATGCTTCATGCGTTCTTCTGTGAAAATACCGTTCCAGAATTCCGTTTTCATTCCGCCCATGTAAATACCAATTACCTGAATCGGCGTCTCTTTTAACTCTATATATAGACTCTCAGTAAAACCTCTCACACCGAATTTGCTGGCACAGTAAACAGACTCATTTGCTTTCCCTACTTTACCGGCTGTAGACACGATATTGATGATCGTTCCTCTATTTTGTTCTTTCATTTGTTTTAATACTTCCTGTGTACTAAAAATGGTTCCTTTCAAATTGATATCAATCATCTGATGAACAGCTTCCTCGGTTAGATTTTCAGCCAAGTCAAAGCTTCCTGTTCCTGCATTGTTGATCAAAACATCAATACTACCGTGCTTCTTTATAATGGCCGTCATCATCTCCATGATTGCTTGTCTACTAGCTACGTCTCCAACGTGAATGGAATTGCTACCAGCCAACTGCTCAGCCGTACGCTCTAGCTTTGCCTTCGTTCGACCAAGCAAACAGACATGATAGCCTTGCTCAGAATATCGTTTCGCCAAAGAAGCGCCCAAACCGCTCCCTGCTCCTGTAATAACAACTACTTGTTTATCCATGATAATCATCCTTCCTGAATACAGTCTTACTCCTCATTCACTTATACAAACACATTATGTACATGACCTCATCCGAATTCGTGTATAATGGGCTCATACAAATCAGTGTATCATGATCTTATACAGCTGAAGCTACCAGTTACACTTACAAAATTGACATGACAAAAGAAATTTACGCATCATTTGTTATTCCAAGTTAAAAATGGGAGGATTGCCAACATGGACTTTCAAGGAAAAAAAGCGTTAATTACGGGAGCAGGAAAGGGAATTGGTCGTGCTATTGCGATTGCTTTGGCGAAAGAAGGAGCACATCTAGGTTTGGTTGCTCGTACAGAATCTGATCTGCAAGATTTGGCTACTGAACTACAGAAAACATATGGTATCACAGTCAGGATCGCAACTGCTGATATCTCCAATCGTAGTGACGTAGAAGCTGCATATGCTAAAGTAAAAGCTGAGCTTGGCTCTATCGATATTCTCATCAACAACGCTGGTACCGCTTCTTTTGGGACAGTCACTGACATGGCACCAGAAGAGTGGGAACGTATCATTTCCGTCAATTTGTTTGGTACCTACTACATGACATACGCTGTATTGCCTGATATGATCGCCCAAAATAGTGGAAATATCATTAATGTCGCTTCCACTGCTGGAGAACGTGGTTTTGCAACAGGCTCCGCATATTGCGCCTCCAAATTTGCCGTGATGGGCTTTACAGAATCCGTACTGCAAGAAGTACGCAAACATAACATTCGTGTCACAGCCCTTACTCCAAGCACTGTAAACACCGAATTAGCTGTCAATGCTGGGCTAAAAATTGGTGGAGAAGACCACATGATGCAACCAGAGGATGTAGCGGAACTAGCATTAGCAACTCTGCGTTTGCCTGAACGCGTATTTGTAAAAGCTGCTGGAATTTGGACAACCAATCCACAATAGTTTTCCATACACGATAATTATTCGAAGTCCCCTCTTTTTCTTATAAAAGAAGGGACTTTCTTTTTTATCTATCTGTTAAAAACTCTTTTTGCTTGTTACAATGATTTTCGGTAGAATAACCTGTATTACTTACTCAGGAGGTAAGCGAGTTGCTGCTCTCTTATAAAAAACGGCGCTTAAGCTCCGTACAAATTATCGTAATGTTTTATCTTAGCAGTGTTATTCTCGCTGCGTTACTCCTCTGGTTACCCATCTTTCACCAACCTGGCAAAACTATATCGTTTGTAGATTCTTTATTTACTGCTGCCAGTGCGATTAGCGTAACGGGTCTAACCGTCATTCAAATTAGTGAAGTGTTTAATCAGAGTGGAATTATCTTACTCACCTTGTTCTTTCAAATAGGTGGGATCGGCATTATGACCTTAGGTACCTTTTTGTGGATGATGCTCGGACAACGAATCGGTTTAGAACAAAGAAAATGGATTGCCACTGACCACAATCGTCCCACACTATCGGGATTGGTCAAATTGACACGGAGTATTTTATTACTGACCATTTTAATCGAACTAATCGGTACCTTATTACTAGGCAGTTATTTCTTATGGACTGGTTATCAGAGTGATTGGTATACCGCTTACTATTACGGTTACTTTGTTTCTATTAGTGCATTTACCAATGCTGGATTCGATATATTCGGCAACTCTCTATTAGGTTTTTCGGGGGATTATTTTGTTCAGAGCATAAATATGATCCTCATTATCTGTGGAGCGATCGGTTTTCCCGTACTGATAGAGCTTGTCAGCTACGCGACTCATCGAAGTGGTCAATATCGATTTACGTTTTCCCTATTTACTAAAGTGACAACGTTGACTTTCTTCACACTGATTGTAGTTGGAACACTACTCTTTTTCTTTTTTGAAAAAGATGCCTTTCTACAGAATAAAAGCTGGCATGAAGCGCTGTTTTACTCGCTGTTCCAATCTGTTTCTACACGGAGCGGCGGCTTGACTACCATGGATATCGGCTTACTGTCTTCTCCTACCCTAATCATGCTTTCAGGCATGATGTTTATTGGGGCCTCTCCTAGCAGTGTGGGTGGCGGGATTCGTACAACAACTTTTTTCGTCTTAATTGCGACCGTGTATACCTACATGCGTGGACAAAAGGATGTAAAAGTTTTTGGGCGTGAGTTAGTACAAGAGGATGTAATCAAATCATTTATGGTGTTCTTTGTCGCAATCACTCTCGTGTTTACAGCGGTTATTTTCATGGTGTGGTTTGAGGATCTATCTGTCCAGGCCATTCTGTTTGAAGTATGTTCGGCCTTTGGTACAACTGGATTGTCAATGGGAATTACATCGGAGTTAAGCACACCTGGTAAATTTATTTTAATCGTCATGATGGTGATTGGACGTATTGGGATTATCAACTTGTTGCTATTCTTGAAAAAGGATGCCCCATCAGTTCGTTATCACTATCCGAAAGAACGGATCATTATTGGTCAATAGGAAGAGGAAAAGGGTGCTTGCAAAGAGCGCCCTTTTTGCTTAGATGCTGGAATCATTTTTAATTACAAGTTTCAGAGGACCAAAAACGGTCGTTTATGGAACTTGTTATATAGAATTTAACGATAATTATAAAGGTATCAAAAAAAGTCTTTTACCCAAATCACTTAAAGAAACTTAAATTGAAAGATATTTACGCACCGAATTACTTAAACTTACTTGAATATCAACTTATATTAACTTAAAATAACCTTAAGGAGGTTACTTATGAATCAAGAAGAACGATTGATACGAGTCCTAAATTATTTAGAAACACATAAAACCATGAATATTAAACAAATGTGTGAAATGTTTCATATCTCACGAGATACTGCAAGAAGAGATATAGTAAAACTTTCACAAAATAAAGAAGTATCTAGAACCTATGGTGGAGTAGCTTTAGCCACTTTTCATAAGAAAATTGATAATTATCAAGTGCGATCACAGACTGAATTAGAAACGAAAAAATTAATTGGAATGAAAGCTGCAAATATGATAACGACTAGTGACATGATTTACCTAGATGTTTCAACTACAGTCAATTTTGTAGCACAATATTTACAATCAAAGAACGTAACTATTGTGACGAATTCGATCGATAGTGCTTATATGTTAGCTCAATCTGAAGATACGACTATTCACCTTTTGGGAGGAACACTAAATAAAGCCTCTCGACATGTTACTGGGTATTCTACCACTGAAAAACTCAAAGATTATCACTTCAATAAAGTGTTTATTGGAGCCGCGGGTATCACAGAAGACGGTATATACTATGGTTTTGAAGAAGATATTTATTTCAAGCGTGAATTAATAAAACATGCTGATCAAGTTATTTTAGTGGCGGATCACAACAAATATAATCAACGCCAGAATTATAAGGCTTTAACGTTTGAATCTATTGATACATTTGTTACAAATCAAGTTATGCCTAGTGGTTTATATAACACTTTGAAAGAAAATGGCATTGAAGTAGTAATTGCAAGTAAAGAGTGAAAAAATTGGGAGGTTTTATTTTGATTACATCTCTTATTTTTGACGTGGATGGTACAATTTTAGACACAGAAAAAGCAATACTAAAATCGCTACAAAAAATTTTAAAAGAGGAATTAAAGGAAGATTATGCGTTACACGACTTAAGATTTGCATTAGGGATTCCAGGAAAAGAAACGTTAAAAAAATTAAACGTACCAAATATAGACGTTGTTCATCCTAAATGGTCCAAAGCTGTACTAGATTTTTCTCATGAAGTTTCCGTATTTGAAGAATTAGAAGACGTTATTAAAGAGTTATCTCTTAGTAAATTAAAACTAGGTATTGTTACATCAAAAACTAAGCAAGAAGTAATAGAAGAGTTCGAGCCATTTGGTTTAAGTGGTTACTTTGAACATACAATTTGTGCATGTGATACTGATAAACATAAACCACACCCTGAACCATTATTAGCTTGTTTACAACAATTAGATGTTCCTAATAATGAGGCAATTTACATTGGGGACTCTATATACGATATGCAATGCGCAAAAAGTGCTGGTGTAAAATTCGCACTCGCTTTATGGGGTTCAAAGACAAGGGAAGGGTTTGAAAAAGCTGATTATGTATTAAATACACCAAAAGATATTTTGGATTTAATTTAACCAAGCTTGAATCTAATAAAGACATCAAGTTACTCATTAAAAAGTCGATTCCTTAACGTACAGGAAATCGACTTTTTATTTATAAAATTATGCTTAGCGTACGAAATTCAGGTTTAACTTAACTAGTCAGAATGGGTGACTTTACAGTATTCAATGTAGAGTTGCCCATTCTTTTTATTTCATCAAATACTAGATATCTATATTCAATTTTATAGTATTCATAGTACATTGAGTTAGGTGTTTAAGATGGAGGGTGTAGCCCAAGCGAAGACGCGGGTAGCAATCTTTTTCAATGAACCAAAGAAACGGCTTTATGCAACAGGAGTGATTTTATGAGAGTGGCTACCCTTCTTACTAAAGAAGGTAAAACTCGCTACATGCTGATGGATCATAATAGTGAGCCAGTTCAGCCAGTCATGCAATATTTAAAGTTTAAGGATAATAGTGGTGCAGCTCGTAATACATTACGTTCCTTTTGCTTTCACTTGAAGCTATTCTTCGAATACCTTGAACAAACAAATAAGGATTATCGAACAATAGGGCTAGACGAAATGGCCGAATTCATGCGATGGCTTCAAAACCCATACCAGGATGCAAGGGTTTCTCCCATCCTCCCTACTCAACCAATCAGGAAAGCTAAAACGGTGAATATTATCATCAATACTGTAATTGGCTTCTATGACTATCTCATGCGTCATGAAAATTATAGTATCCAATTGGCTGAACGTTTAAAAAAGCAAGTATTAGGATCACGGAGAGGATTCAAGGATTTTCTATACCACATTAATAAGGATAAATTGTTTTCGACCCATATTTTGAAGTTAAAAGTCCCAAAGCAAAAACCAAAAATCATGCCAAAAGATGACATCGCTGCAATCATGAATGCTTGCGAAAATCAACGGGATCTGTTCCTCATCCAGCTACTATGGGAAAGTTCGATGCGTATTGGTGAAGCTCTTGCTCTCTGGCTTGAAGATTTTGAAATTGATGCTAGAAGAATTCATATAAGGGATCGTGGTGAATTATCCAATCTAGCTGAAATTAAAACGGTGTGACGTCTTCGTAAGAAAACGGGCATTTATCTTACTCCACATATGTTGCGGCATACATCGTTAACGGAACTTAGAAAGGCTGGTTGGCGTGATGAACATTTAATGAAACGAGCAGGCCATGCTCACATTCAAACAACTATGCAGATGTACATTCATCCTTCGGATGAAGATATTCGTAAAGATTGGGAAAAAGCTCAAGAGAACTTGAAAATCAACAAAGAATCTAAGGATGGATTGTAGATGAATTTAGCTATTAAAAACTTGCCTACAGCAAGCAAAGTCCTCGAAATAAATCAATTTATCACTGGGTACTGGGAAAACGATATTTGGGATGCAGATGACTCGATTTTTAACGATTTTAGAAAAGTAAGTTCTGAAAAATCTCATCGTAAGATGAACTTTACTTTCTTCTCACCCAGCTTAAAAAATGAGGTTAAGTTCTTCATTATCAATCGTATCCAGAACGATGATCTACAATTGTACTCGGCAGTCCATAACTATTGTAGGTGCTTTAAGCAACTCGCCATATTTTTAAATAAATTCTACCCTGATATAAACAGTTTTGTTGAATTAGACATCGATAAAGTACTGATGCAATTTCGTTCATATTTAAGCGAAAATGGCTTTAGTATACGCATTCATGGCAGAAAAAAACTTTCCAATTATGAAAATTTGTTGAATCGTTTGTTCTTGTTCTATCAAAAGTACTATGACACGAGAAGTGAATTTGAAAAAGATATCTGGGATGTAAGGAACATTCCTGGTGCAAAGTTTGCTGACTACGTATCAAACCAAACTTTAAATTTCAAGCATATTTCAGATCCATTTCTAAATTTAGCAAAAAGATACTTAAAGTTTCGAATAAGCTATCTATCATTTGGCCAATGTGCTCTTGACCTAAGAGTGATGAATCTGTTCATGACCTTTATCCATAAGAGATATCCTCTATGGAGCGATTTAAAAGCCCTTAATCGTAGAGATATGGAAGATTATCTTGTTTGGCATAACCAAGTATTACACGACAAAATCCCCTCCAAAAGATACTATCTAATCACATTACATGTGTTTTTGGAAAATATAGAGAAACTACAATTTGATGAAGCACCTGATTTACCCGTGAGTGTATTATTGTTCAAAGAAGATTTTCCTCGCAAAGTAACAAAAACCGAAAATGATATTAAATATATCCCTGAAGGAGTCCTTCAACAAATTGAGGAACGATTGGAATATTTAACTCCCGCAAGATTTATTCCAGTCGTAATATTGTTGCGTGCTACTGGTTGGAGAATATCAGATATTCTTAATCTGCGCTACGATAGCTGCTTAGAGCGTTCTTCTCAAGGATGGTACTTATGTGGTGATATTAAAAAGACACAAGTGTTGAACCATCGTGTTCCTATAACCGATGAGGTCGCACTGATTGTTCAAACCCTATTAGAAACCATAAAGGTACAGAGTACCCAGAGTAACAATCCCAAAAAGTATTTATTTGTTCAACTTGAAACGCCTGCAGTATGGCTGCTTCCGCCTGAACCTTGATAATGTGAGGAAAATTTATCTGGAAGTTGAAACGTTGTAGAATCTAGGATGCGAATACGTTTAAAAGTCGTGGTGTATGGATGAAGTATTTCGTGTGCTGAATGAATTCTTTGAGTTAAAAGGTTAGCTAAAACTTGTTGAAGAAACTGTACTGCTGAACTATTAAATCGTTGATTAAGTCCTTCGGGACTCATGGGGACACCTGTAGATGCTTCGAGACAGCTACATAATTGTGTAAGTGGCGTACTCGCAACTTGTTGACTAAGCCATACACATAAAGCAATTAATTCTTGCGCTTGATATTTACTTGTACGTTGAACAAAACCAACTTCTTTAGCTAGTTGTTGAAGAAAAGATGGAGATAAGTAGTTTTGAAGTTCTTGAGAGAATAGATTCATTTCATCTGTAAGAGAAAAACTCATAGAAAACGCCATCCTTCCTGTCTATTTCTACAAAAAGAATAGCGTTTTTTTCGTTATGAGGATATAAATTCGCCTTAGCTTGATGGCGATGTGGTGCTACCCCTTATATAATATAATTTATGTATATCAAAAAAACTTATATTGGTATTATTTTTCATCTCATCATAAACTAGAAATAGATCCCCGGTAAAGAAATTACCGTGGTCAAGTTGAAGGAGGGGTTATGTACATGGAATCAAAAATAAAATGGAATGAAGTTGACCAGTATTTTAATAGTAAGCTACTCCCATCTGATTCAGTTCTGGATGCCGTTCTGCAAGCTAATGCTGAAGCTGGTTTACCTGCTATTGATGTCGCACCAAACCAAGGGAAGCTACTTTACCTACTTGCAAAGATGAAAGGAGCACGAAACATTTTAGAAATAGGAACACTTGGTGGATATAGTAGCATTTGGCTTGCCCGTGCCTTACCACAAGATGGACAACTTATTACGCTTGAGTATGAACAAGCGTTTGCTCATATTGCTGAAGAGAACCTTAAAAAAGCAGGACTCGATGAAAAAGTACAGATACTTGTAGGCCCAGCCCTTGAAACACTGCCTACCCTTACAGACAAAGGAATGTCAGGCTTTGATTTCATCTTTATTGATGCTGATAAATTAAATAATCCTCACTATTTGAAATGGGCTCTAAAGCTTTGCAATCCAGGGGCCATTATTATTGTAGATAATGTCGTACGTGATGGAGAAGTGATTAAACAAGAGAGTGATGATGATGGGGTGCAGGGCGTTCGTCAACTTTTTGATTTACTAGCTTCAGAGCCACGTATTGAAGCAACTGCTATCCAAACAGTTGGTAGCAAAGGATATGATGGATTTGTGCTTGGCGTCGTGAAAGAATAAAATAAAGATTTGAATAAAAAAAGCACTCCTTTTTTCAAAGGAATGCTTCTGTAACTAAATAAAAGAAGTTTTTAACCACCTACTCCATGTTCGTATTGAATCACTCTATCTTCTACTTTTGCCACTTCTACATCTGCCGCTTGACTAAACACTCCAAAGGCCATTACTAGCGATAGAAAAAATACCTTCATCATTTCTCACCTCCTCCATCAATTTTTTATACTCTCTTTTTTGTTGATCTGTTGCGTGATATCTATGTGCTTCAAAAAGTGTTACACATCGTATGAATTTCTTTTGATTATTCATTACTATGGATAAATCTAGACATCTAAGGGTATCGATTATTCCATTCTCAAAACGATCATTTTGAAAATGATAAATAGCCAAATCATATCGAAACCGAAGATGACGGTCTACATTAATTGGATCATGAGAGTCGTCAAAGGAACGGATTTCTTCTGAAAATCTCTCTAATAGATGATCTATGAAAAAGCCATGCTTGTTAGCTGATGTCATGATTGTTACTAAGCCAGATAATATTTCTGTAGGATAGTCTTCAAGAAATGTAATGTAGTCAGCAAGAACACTTGTATTTCCCATGAGAATATCTAGCGTATACAAGTTTGCTGTAGCCCACAGCTTAAATTTATCAACCTCTGCTTGTCCAGATTCGTCAAGAAGCTCGAACCAGCTGAGATCAGCATAGCCAGAAACAAATTCTTTTGCTTCTTCATATTGCCCTTGTTTTTCCAATGCTACCGCTTTTAAAAGATATCCCTGTCCATAATAAACAACTAAATGACGCTCTGTTTTAAGTGGTTGAAATACTCTATTATTCTGCTGCTTGCAACGTTCATTTCTATAAATCAAGGTAGCTAATTTCCTTAATTCATCACTGTACTTCTCCACTTCTTTCCACTTATGTAATGTAAAACATACATTAGCGAGTTGTAGTAGCGCATCCAATTGATGACGCTCGGATAATCTTTTTCGATAAGATTCGAATCGTATAACAGCCTCCCAATTCTCCTCTATATCTGTTTCCTGTAATGCTCGAAACAAACGATAGTGACTCATAATAAATCGCTCTGAGAAGCTGTCTTTCTCGTTATCGATAACTAACTGATAAAAATAGGTTGATTCTTCATGTTTCCCTTTTTGAAATAACTGCTCAGCCACAAAAAAGAGAATTTCTAGGTTTTTGCGATTCTCCAATAAGATAGAGACAACGGGCGTAATGCAGTCATGTCTGCCGATTTCAACACATCGGATCAGATAAGGACATACTCTTCGCCTAGATACTCTTCCCTTTGGAAAACATTCATCTGCATATAGCTCGTACAACCAACCAGAAGGCTCTTCAAATACATTCGCAATAGCATCTAGTTGTGCAATCGTTAATGCCCTTGAAGGATTCCCATTCAAAAAACCACTCAAATGTCCATTATTGATATGAGTTAACTCACTTAGTTTACTAAGCGTGTAGTCAAATAAATGGAGGCGATTTTCAATTTCAGATTGTATGGATCGCACCATAACATGATTACTAGCAACCATGTAATCACTCCTTTTAGCCAACATTTCTTCTCATCCCGTACATATCTTTATGTGAACGGACTATTCGGACTTCGAATAACTGAGCAACGGCTGTTTTTTCCAACTAGTATTCCGTACAGTCTATTCTTTTGACCGATCGTCCCTGTGTTTATTCCTTTTTTTATTACAGGGGCGCTCTTCACATACGCCCCTGTAATGAATTACTTACAGCTTCCATTCAATCAACTTCTTAATACCCCGGGTCATAATCATATGGTGATATTTGATTTGTTTGATTGCTTATCCCAGTTTGTGAGTGAATCACAGAATCAGAGATTGTTACAGTCACAAGCATCGTCACCGACATTAGAAGCATTCCCAACACTTTTTTCATACATTATGCACCCCTTATTTGATAGTTTTCAGAAATAATTTGTTGATACACACGTTGCAGTTGTTCAATTTGTTTTACAGTAATCGCTTTGGAGCATGTTGCAAAATGTGTCAAGATATCATTAATACATTCATTCATTTCGTAAAAAGCATTTAGTTTCGCATAGACGAGCAGACTCTTACTGTAGCTCTCAAGTCCCGCATCAACATGGCCTATCTTGATTTGATGAAATCCTTTAAACCGATAATATTTCCCTACCGATAAATGCTTGTAAGGTGTTTGCAGATTCATATACAACCACTCTTTCTCTTGGTGAAATAGCTCATCGCAGGCTTCCACATTATTGGTAGTAAGAAATATATCTAGAAGCTCATTTACCACATGAATTTTGGAAGACGGACTACTTGTGACTAGACACTGTTTGAGTAACGGAATAGCAAGCTGATACTCCTGTCTTCTTGCGTGTAGGATAGCTTTCGTTAACACGGTAGCCTCCGTTACAAATGAGTATGGAAGTTGTTGAAATTGTTCTAGGTGATGCTCTACAGCTTCGTAACGCCCCAGACGTGAAAGGGAATTAATCATAGCTAGGTAGCCTCTCGCTTTAAACTCGCTACTGCCTTGATCCTCTCGAATTCCTTCTTTACTGAATGCGATACATTTCTCATACTTTTTTAATGCATAGGCCTGCAGGGCTAATTTGTAAAGGAAATCAATCCTTTCCTCCTGCGTCAAAAAATTGATGTAATGCAACACCTCCTCTCCTATTTGAAAGGATTCTTCCAGTTGCTTTAAGTCCTGTCGTTGTACCAGATAGATTTGCAAAAGACCTTTGGCTAGGTATTTTTGCATACCTCTTTCTCTAGCGTAGCTTACAATCACATTGAATAAAGTGAATCGGATGGGAAGATCATCAACCTGACCAGAGCGCTCATATAGCTGTTCCATAAGTACATAGCTGTCCTCAGTCGGTAGTTGAACAAAACGTAGCGCTACTTTTTTAATCAGTGAGGTATGTTTCAGTGAAATGGATTTGGAGAGCAAATCTAGTAAAATCTTGGAGCGCCGTTCCACGTCTGCATAGTAGCTAATTACTTCTTCCCACGGAATCTGTAGTGAAATAGCTATTGGTTTAATGGTCCGCCATTCAGGCTTTCGCGTTTCTCCACACTCTATTTTTGAAATCACCCCCTTACTGATGCCAGTCATTCTGGATAGTTGCGACAGGCTTAAATTCCTGTCCTTTCGACGTCTTCGCATCCCTTCTCCCAACGCTTCATTTTGTAAAGCCGTTCCTTCCATCCATTCCCCACCTCTGTAGGTTCTACCGTTATTGCCGATGATTCTTTCTCTCTCAAGCTGTTTTAGACTGTGTCATAGATTTTATAACTGAATCCGTTAGTTTATCATTAAAAAAAATGCCTGGCTCAACACCTAAAACTTTTGCAATAATCTGCAATCGTTCTACATCAAGTCTCACATGTCCGCACGTAATATGTCTGTAACCCTGCAATGATAGACCAAGCACCTTTGCCAGATGTGTCTTGGTGATTCCTTTTGCTCTCCTGACTCTCTCAACATTCTGATGAACCATTGTAGCACCTCTCATTCCAATTTTTAGGAACCTATAGCTCTATCATAATAACGGAAGACGTTACTGTCAATGCTGTTTTTTCGTCACACTCTCAATTTTCGTTAGTAAACTACCTAAATGCGTTAGTTACTGGTATTATTTTGAAAGAGAGGTGACGAGAATGTCTTTGATCGGACTACGAATCAAAGCTCTGCGTATAAAGAAAAAATGGACGCAACAAGATTTGGCTGCTCGTGTAAACGTCTCATCACAAGTAATTTCTAACTGGGAGAGAGCCTACACGAACCCCAATCATGATGATATTTCGCGTCTATCAGAGGCGTTAGAAGTTTCCGCAGATGCCATACTTTTTGACAACAAGCGAGCTAATTTCGTTAAAGAAGCTACTAACTCCTATTCTGATTTGGAAGCATTATTTTTCTCCGAACTAGAACAGTTATCAGAGGAAGACAAATTAAAAGCCCTTGAACATGTACGTTTCCTGCGCCATCTGGCAGAACAAGAGCAGCAGGGGCACGACAAGTAGGCCCGCATGTTACATGCGGGCTTTTTCTCTCTAGGAGGGTAGCTTCTATTTGAAGTCCTTATTTATAAACGATGCATCCTCTTTCTTCTAGTTCAATCAAGCATTTTGTCACTTTCAAGGTTTTATTCCATCTTAGGTCTAGTTTCTCTAACTTTTCTAGATTCAAGACTGAACTCGGAATTTCTTCAAGATTATTATCTCTCAAATCTAGTTCAATTAGATTGCTCAATGTACCTATTTCTTCTGGAATTTCATTCAGTTTGTTTTTTCTCAGATGTAATCTTCTTAGTTTATTCAATTTACCAATTGATTTAGGTAGCCCTTGTAATTTATTGTCACTTACATCTATTAGACGCATTTCTTCTACATCTCCTATGGCGTCTGGCAAGCTGATTAATTGGTTCCCATATAAATGAATTTCTCTTAAACCTTTTATGGTAGTGATGGATTCTGGAATATTCTCAAGATGATTATGATATAACCGTAACTCTATTAGACTTTTTAATCCCCCTATATTGGCGGGTAGCTCTTTTAATTGATTATCCGTTACATTCAAGTATTTGAGCTGCTGAAGATCACAAATCTGGATCGGTAGACATTCGAGCTGATTATTACTCAAATAAAGAAACGAATCCAAACTTCTTAATAGTCCAATCTCTTCTGGTAATTTCTTTAACCTATTATGGCCCAGATCAAGCATTCTTACATTGCGTAAGCTTTTGATTGTCGCAGATAGCTCTTCTATTTCATTCCCTGCAAAGTTTACTACTTCCAATTCTTGATGATGATAGAGTCTTTCCGGTATTTCCTTTATTTTGTTGTTATACACACTTAATTCTACTAGATGATCGGTTTGAAATACGACTTCTGGTACTTCAGTAAGTCCCTTTCCGTCAAAGTTATGCCTCAAGTAACTCTCTCCCCTCTTGATATGCGTGCTGCTCATCATCTAATTTTCTTACAATATAAACCGTTTGAGTTACAGGTTACATTAAAATATATCCACCTTCAATATGAAGAGTGGTTCCAGTAACAAAATCATTATGAATCAGATACATTACGCCCTTTGCTACATCTACTGGTTGTCCTATGCGTTTTACTGGGAGCTTATTTGCTAGATTGGCATAAAAGCTATTGCGCGCTTCTTCCGGCATTTTACTGCGTGATGGCGTATCAATAATGCCTGGAGAGATCATATTTACTCGGAATAACAATCAAGTGATCAAGCGTACCTACTTGTTCGAAATAAGATTGAACCTGCTGTTCTTGCGTCGTATCTAGTATATAAGCTGTTACATTTCAGAAAGTTTTTTTGATAGCAAGGAAGAAGAACGCAGAAATTTTTTGCTAGATTCCTTCACGTAACAAAAAAAGACCCACCGGTCCTTTTTCCTTGAAAAGCATTTAACGATCCTGTGCAGTTTTTTAAAGGAAAAAACCTAGAAGAAGCATTCAGTCATTTGCATCGAGTGCAGGAATTTCTCAGACTGAAACCGTTGAAGAGCTTCGCTTGTTATGATGTAGTCAAAAATCCAGGGAGTCAGCCATTAACCAGTCTTCTATAGAATAAAATCATGACATACATCATTAGAAAAAAATAAGCAACACTCAATACCGTGTACAAACTATACTGTATCCTTTTTTCTTTAGGTAAATAAACCAAGTAATTTGGCAACGGTCGAAACGTGACCTTACAAAGAAAATAATGAAGTGCCCTTCTACGCATATTTAGTTCTCCCATTAAGGCTTCAATCGTATGAAATCCATCACTGGGTAACAAAGGATTCAAGTTCAATAAAAAAATAGCAAATTGAATTTTATATACGATTTGGAATTGATTTGCCCACCACATGTTACCCCAAAGGCAAATGGATACGGATATCGCTACTCCTATCACATCAAATAGGGGCCCCGCTAATGCTACTGCTGCCCGTTCATATTTACTGCGTAAACGGTAGGCATCTGTTGTATCTACATAGGCTATAGGAAGAATATAATATAGTAGTCCTATCCCTGCTTGACGAATGTTAATTCCAAACCTTTGTAAAATGGTGGCGTGAGTCAATTCATGTAAAATTAAGTGCAGAACAGTAGCAGCAATAATAACCACCCATGATAAAGGTTCATTAGTTATTGGTAATCTATTACTAGAAAAAAACAGCGCAATCATACAGGTAGCTAGTAAAAAAATACACGCTCCACTAATAAAAATTCCCCGTGTCGAAAACATCCCCAAGAGCTTGGAAAATGGATAGGTGATTACCTCAGTGGAAGAAAGTAAAGGTATTCGAAGCACAGGATGCCCTCTAAGATACCTGATGGAACGTCCAATTCTATCTTGAGGAATTGGTTCTACGTTTAACATACTCGCTTGTCTCAATTGCGCTAGAAATTGATTAACCACTGGTCTAACCTCTTCACGTGGTTTTTGATAATCAGTAGCAAGTTGTTCAATAATCTCTTCAATGGTAAAAGAGTTGTTCAACCACTCCACTACTTTTATACCTAGGGAAGATATTCTGACATAATTTCCGATTATTGGATTATATAACATAGGCTGATCATTGATCCCGTAAATAAGTTCCACACCATCTGCAAGTCTAGTTTCATGATTCGATAATTCTTGTAATCTCGCTACTTGCATAGAGTAAGACCTCCCAATTACGAAGAGAATTCTAAATCGAAAATGCTTTCAGGATAGATAATGCATATCATACCTGAAAGCACCATTTCGAAAGCATTATACGGTTAGAACTAATGAATTAATAAGAACCGTAAGTACCAAACGTACCTGCTGTACCGCCAAGAGTTCCTGCTGTACCCGCTGTACCTAAACAATCGTAGACAACAGCAGCATCCATTTGTTCAGAAAGCTCCTCTGCAAACAGATCTAATTCTAACATTTCCTCCATTTTTTCCATCATTTCCTCCCCCTTCTTGTTACAATTATGAAGAATTAGTAACAACCATAAGTACCAAACGTACCTGCTGTACCGGTTGCAGTACCGAGAGTTCCTGCTGTACCTAAACAGTCATAAACAACAGCAGCATCCATTTGTTCAGAAAGCTCCTCTGCAAACAGATCTAACTCTACATTTTTCTCCATACCTTTTTTCATTTTTTCACCTCCTAGATACAGGAACTCAATTCCCCCCAAGTTGTGAAATAATCGGCTCATAATGGTCAGATATATATTTACCTCCAAGTAACAGAAAGTTCTTGGTTAGACTTCGCAAAACGATGCTAAATGTACCACTAACTTGGAGGGAACTTGTATAGTTTACATAAAGGTTGCATTCACGAAAGATTGAAGCCGTCACATCTCCAGTAGGTTGCCAAAGGAATATGCAACAAGTTGCATTTCTTTGTAGCCATCGATTCCAGCTGTTTCATAGAGATATTTTTGGACAATTCCCGCAAATATGCATCCACCGTATCCCAAGCCTATGGAACTTAACCATGCTCTTTGGGCAGCCATTCCCCCTCGTACTAATAACTGACGATGTCCTGGGCTACCATGGCGACAAATAGAAGCTCCCAATTTTCCAGTGATCACTAGAATCACCGGCGCTAATGCGAATTCTCGTTGCAAAACCAAATGCTCCATCTTGTAAAGGTCTAATTCACCTATCATGACCAAATCATGACGTATTGGACAATATCGATAGATGGCAGGGGTTACCTTCTCCATATTTCTGACGTATACAACAAATCCGATATCCAATCCAGCCAAATGCTCTGATTCCCAATCTGTGGCATCACCTTGATACGCAGATTGAAGAATCGTTAAGACATCTTCTTTTTGAACAGATAGCTCTCCCCAATGTCTTACAGCTTGTCTTTCTTCTATAGTCTGATAGACAGGAGCGCTTTCTTGTATGGAAGAAGGAGTTTTTTGAAACAAAAGATTATCTTCTTTTCCTAATAAAGAGGAAGGAATCTCTACATATGGCTGTTTCGTCAACGTTGTCTTGGTGTCGTCCATTAAAGAAAGAACAATGTTGTATGGCTCAAAGTTCATATATACATCTCCTAATAAACAGCTAAACCCCCAGAAACCGTCTCATTTTTTTCTGAAAGTCTTAATCTGTTTGCAAGTATATGATCATCCCAGCTCGTAATCACTTCACCATATAAGTTCAATCCATTAGCAGTGGTATTCATTTGGGATATGGAAACCCCCGCATCCAAGCAAGAAATTCGATAACCAAAGAAATGATATTTCGCCGAAACCTTTCCAACATTAGATGCAGCCACTATTAACACAGAAGGTATATTCATGCTTTGTGTTTTAACAGAACTACGGATTACTATCGCAACTTGCTCCTCTGACAATGCTTCAATAAAAGATAAGGAATGATTAGCAGGTTGATAGAAATATATTCCTGATTCAAGCGATTCTACATGGTGAACCATTAGATAGAGTTCTGTTGAACCTAAATTACCACCAGTTGGAGACCAACGCTTTAGTTGCCCATTTGCTTCAAATTGTTTAATTCCAGCTCCGTACAGAACGAGTACAGCTAGTTGAGCAAGTGTAAGAGGTCGGTTAGGTAGTTGTAGCCTACGCTCATTTATCATACTGTGTAATACCTCTTTGTCTGGTTTTGGAAGGTCATCGTACTGTGGCAATGTAACAACAGGAAAATTGAGCATCTTTTTAAAATGATGAGCAAGCTCCATATTACTCGCTTTATAATGCATTTGATGACTTTTTGGCGTATTCAAATGAAAAGATGGGAAAGCTACAGAATTCTCATAGGCTGCTGCCAGCGGTACCTCTTTGCATTCATAATTGTCAATCGGACGACAACTGCAACCAGGAACAAAAGGAAGCCGGAGCTGTTTATTAGTCCAGTTTTGGAAATACAATTGATAAACATATTGTCCAGAGAAAAGGGGATTAATTCTGCTCAAACAGTACATTAGCTCCTGAACTGTGAAATACATCCAAAATTCTGCCATATAGTGATTAGGCTTATTCGTTTTAGCTGATTGGTTCTGCTTATGTACCTTTTCTATACACGAATAGCAAGGGGTTTCCCCCCGCTCCAAGTAAAATAGTTCTCCCTTCTCATCAGACACTTCGCTTAGTAGCCAACGAATATTATTTTCTGCACATAATGTATCTAATTGTCGAAGTTTTTCCGTAACGATCATGCCATCGTTAAAGACGATTACCAAGGACTCATCATTAAAACAAATTTCATCCTCAAATGACTGAACGTGAACATTCGTGATACCCACATGTTCCAGTTCCTTTTTAAAAACAATTCCCCATTCTTTACGAGCAAATACCTTCACCTTGGCTTGTAGCATTTTGTACATTGCTTCTGCACCACTTCTGTGTACTCTAGTAGTATCAACATGTCTTTGAAAGTAGTTCAACGTTTCTTGCTCAAATTGGCTGGTTTCTATGTTGACATCTACCGATGCGTCCTCCAACAGTCCTCTTGCATACAACAAGACTATAGCCTGGTACAAAGTTTCTTGACTGTAAGCGGGAAGGGCTCTATGTAGTTCCTCTAATGTTTTGGTACCATCGAGTAATGGTAAAAGTAGAGGAAATAAGCTACTTGTTGATTTTCCACCTAGTATCTGCCGCTCTTCCGTTCCTTCAAAGAGAAACTTATGCTCTGGAAGTGGAATTACAGCTACTTCTTTCAGAAAGCGTGGGTGAATAGGAATGTGAAATTGCAAATCGTGTTGAATTGCATTTGCCATATACGTAGCACTGATCTTGTTAGCTGTGATCATACAATCGACCCCTTACACACGTAAGAATATTTCGTCATATTTCTCTAAAAGATAGTCATAGCTTCTCGTTGATTCTTCTCGTTGTAATCCGCATTGTGGACATCCGTGAAAACCAACCACTTTTCCCATTCGAGTAGTTCCCCGAACCACATTGCACTCGTAGACCGTACCAGCTTCCTTAACCAAATCCTCTTGCAAACGCTGATTCACATGTAAAAAGAGGTGAACAGCCATACCCACATGCACTCGCAAGAAGCCTTTGGGGCCTAGTTCAAAGTTTTGCTTGTATACATCTTGGGCTTGTTGCATGTATTTTCCAAACACAGAATGCTGGATTTGACGTTTTGAAAAACATGTGTAACACCCTTCTTCTTCAGGAATAACTACTGGTCCGATAATCAGACTCGTGTGATCCATGACAATCTGTACCCACGGCTTTTTCCACGCAGAACATAACTTGTCCATCAATTGACATAGAGAAGAAACCGGTCTCCATGAAGCAACAATATGAATCCTAGCATGTGGCCAATTTGCTGGATAGAACACTCCGCTCTCATCCGATTGGGTAATAATAACTCCTTCCATTTTAGTTTGAAGCATGTTGGCAACCTCTATTCCAAAAGCTCCAACAGCTATCACATGAACGGTATTCATCTCTACCCTCACCCCTCAAGCAAATGGTTGTGGCCAAATGTTAATCTCTTCTTCCATTCGAATCGGATACCCATTTAATCTAGGTGCCTCATATAAACGAGGAGTACCTAAAAATCTGGCGCGATAACTAAATGAAAGAGGCATTAATGTTGGAATAATTACACGGACAATATGCAAATTGGCTCGCCGTGCTTCATCGGTTGTCAAATCTAGAGCAAAAACCTCATGCCCCTTTTCTTCTAAGCGTTTTACTAGCTCCACAAGGTCCTTTTTGGGATTTCCCGTTTCTATGTTCTTCATTTCCGAAATTTTCTTATTTTTAGATGTTTGAAGCAGAAAATGATATGCTGAAGCTCTTTCTGGTGCTCCCATATACGTAGCACCGTCATAGACCTTGATAAAATCATCTAGATTTTCAGGATGCTTCAAGCCGTTTTGCAGTGCAATGCGAGAGGATGCTGACTCCTTCATTAGCTTTGTAAAAGAATGGTAGGGGTTGAGTTCCGTGGAGCACATAACCATAGTGGTAAGTTGAGGATTATGAGGAGCAAGCTGAATGCTATACAGTGTAGGTATTTCTAAATCGCTCGTTGCGTCATAAAAGATTTGCTGGATGTGTTTATTTCGATCTAAATTTTCCAAATAGGGCTGTACCCATTGCGGGTAGCTATCTACCGAAATTTTCGGTAACTCCAATTGTTGTAACCATGTAATTGCGATGGCGTCTCGTTCAATTACTTCACAAATTGCTCCAAGTAGGGCTTGCTCTAGTGTAGTATGGGCTGCACATCCTGTTGATATTGGTAACCATATTTTTTCACCTTTACTCATTATTTCAAAGTTTAGATAGACCATAATCGCTGGTAACCAAACCGATCGCTTATGGGTTAACGAGATGCCTCGTACCCACCTGAGAGGAAGATCTTTATCAGGTTTAATAAGCGGGCAACGGGGATGCTGTAATTCTTTGTCAGAGCACCTTGGAATCATATCTAAATCCAATGCTTCCTCCCCAAGCTCCCTGCCAGTCGCCCAAATCATCTGTTTTTCATTGTACATACAGCTGGAATAGCGTTCTACCGTTTCCGCAATTGCTTTTCGTTTTGCCTCTTCCTCTAGAGTACTGTTACCTGCACCATCAATGGAAAAAGCTATGGTTGGAATGACATGAGAGAGATTCCCCATAATCCCGCTATAAACATGGTAAGATGGTTCTCCAGGTAGTGAGGGTATAGGAACAACATTTTGTAGTAAACCACCAATAGGCTGCACTAACTTATTTACAAAACCCATTGCTATCCTCCTATTCTAAAAAAATGATGTTTTTTTCTCCTTTTATCCTTGCGAAGCTCCCCTCTTTTCTCAGAAAGGTCATCCCATTTAAAGGTATACAGAGAAATGAATATGAATAACATAGACGTCACAGTCATTACTAGATAGTCAATTAACAGAGGAGCAACAGCTTCAGCACCGGAATCAATAAAGTGGCGCAAGCTATCCCCAAAATAGGTTAATGGAATAAATCTAGCCAATGAGCTGATGAAAGACGGCATCCATTCTAGTGGGTAAAACAATCCACAGACAATCATCAATGGTCCCATCATCAAGCCAATCACACCATTAACAGCTTCTTGAGAACGCAAAATTCCCCCAAGCATATATCCTAATGAAAAAAACATCAGTAATCCAAAAGCAGAAGCCATAATAATCCCTACTATAGCATTTGATGTGAAAATTCCCATTTGCAGACCATAGATGGTCATGATCGACAATTGAACCATTGCTATCCCTGCTCTAACCAAAATCTGTGAGGCAATGAGACTAAGTCTATGAATTGGTGTTAGAGCAAACAGCCTCAGGTTTCCTCTTTGTCTCATTTGAATGAGTGGAACGGCTGTACCCGTAAGACTTAATGAAAGAAAAGCCAAAATCAAAACAGAAGGAAACGTAAATTGTAACACGTTAAATTTTTTCGTATCTCCAACTGAGGTAGCAACAAGGTTTAGCTCACCAGGCTTGCGTAGCATCTCGGATAAAACACTCTTAAAAATGAGTAACATATCTTCCTGTTTTGAATCGTATAGCAGTTGAATAGATGTTTGTTGATCTAATGTCGGTGGCAATAAAATGGCAACATCCAATCTTTTTTCTTTAAATTTTCCTTTTACCTCATCCTCTTTCATCTCTGCTATACGAAACTTGCGTTCTTGTTCCAACTGTTTCTTTAAATCATGTACTGTTTTGTCACTGTTAACATCCATGACAATTCCAACCCTTACCTGTGTAGGTTGAGATTGATGAGAAATAAAAGCAAACAATCCAATAAACATAAATGGAAAAATTAACACAAAGAAAAAGGTGGATTTATCTCTAACCAATTCACGGTAATTCATAAGAGTTAGCTGTACGAACGTGTTCCATATCACCTTTCCATTTTGTTTGTTCATACCTCTACTCCTTTAAGAGATTTACCTGTCAGTGCTAAAAAAACGTCCTCTAAGTTTCCACGCCGTATCAATAGATTGCTCCAGTTATGGAGATTAAGTTGACCATTACACAGTCTTTTCACCGTTACATCGGTTTGCGTGGAAACGACAGTTACCCTTTTCTTATTTAATACGACTTCTTGAGATGCTTGTTCAATCTCAGCAAATGACTGAAGCAGGCTTATGTCACAACTCTCTTCCGTGTCAAATAGAATGATCTTTTTCGGACAATATACATCTATTAATTCGTCAGGGGTACCTAATGCGATCATTTTTCCTTGGTTCATGATTGCCACCCGATCACACAATGTTTCTGCTTCTTCCATCGAATGAGTGGTTAATATGACCGTCCGCCCTTTTTTTCGGTATGCCAGAATCGCTTCCCATAAATGACGCCTTGCTTTTGGATCTAGTGAACTGCTTGGCTCATCCAAAAATAAGATCTTCGGATCGGAAATCAAGGCTACCGCAACCAAAAGTCTTTGCTTTTGTCCGCCTGACAATTTTTTGACTAAGGTATCTGCCTTATCTTCAAGACCGATCTGTGAAATCATATCCTTTGGAGCAAGTGAATTGGCATAGAAACTAGAGAAAAGCGTAAGTGTTTCCATTACCGTTACATTAGGCAATAGATTCGCTTCTTGAGGTTGAACACCTATCATTTTTTTTATCGAAGTACGGTCCTTTTGAGCGTCCCACTCGAATATTTGAATATGACCACTGGTAGGCTTTCTCAATCCAACTATGCACTCTATTGTTGTTGTTTTTCCAGCACCGTTCGGCCCCAGAATACCAAAGATTTCGCCTTTATCTATCTGTAAATTTACGTTTTCAACAGAGGTGATATCCCCATACTTCTTTGTAAAAGTAGCTATTTGTATGGCATGCATGTGATTAGACAAATAAATATCACTTCCTATTTTTGTTATTTATTGTAATAATATTACATTTAATCATGTTAGACAAGTGCTTCTATTATTTTAATAACTTCTATTACCTATTTTACTATTTTTAAATTTTTATACTTCCTTAACGAATTGTAAAACGTAAACACAATGACGCTCTCCTTGTTATCTGGACACCACTATAGGTATTGTCTACAACTGAATTATTACATTTATAACTTAATCCGTTATTTTTCAATTAAAAAAATACCTATCTAGCTTTCAGGAAAAGATAGCTCTATCTTAATAACGTAAAACGTTACTGTCAATGCTATGTTTTCGTCACACACCCAATATGAGAGCATACATGAGGAAAAATAAAGCAAATACACTCTTAGTGTCCACGTTTATTAAGGGGCTCCTCGCTTAAGCCGTTATAGACTGGACTATACATTTATAACTTAATCCGTTAATAAACAAGAGTTGGCTACTCGTGTAAATGTTTCATCACAAGTGATTTCTAACTGGGAAAGAGCCTAGATGATCTCTCCTCTATCAGAGTCTAGATGTCGTCATATGAGTAAATAAATGGAATATATAGCCACTAGCTAGGAGTAGTAAAAAGGTTCGTCCTAGATAGTTTGTTAATGCCATACGCCCATAAGATTTTAAATGAAGCAACTGCTCACTACGGGCAGCTGCTTTTCTTGTCATACCAACTATTCATATCTCAAAATAAGAGACAAGCTACTTTTGCCATGAATTAAAACAGAGTGTTAACCGCAATCACCAAAAGCATCACTCCACTTATGATGGTACCGAATTGACCTAAGGTGAAAGAAGCAATCCGAACCGAGGCTACTTTTCCACCTAAAGCAACTCCTGCCCAAACTGTTATGAAGCTACCTATCGCGGCGGTTATTGAGATAGCGTGCGGCGATAAGCCAATCAAACCGGCACTTAATCCGTTGGTAACCGCATTTGCAGCAAGGGCAATTCCCAAAATACATGCTTCCCCTATTCCAATTTCTCCTGACTTGTCGAAATCCACCTCTTCTGGATTTTTTAGGATTCCTTTGATTCCTTTGATTCCTTTGATGCTTTTGGTGCTCACGCCAACTTCACTTGATGTCGCCATAGCCATACTCCGTTGTTTGCGTGGGACCGCCAATAATATGATTCGTATACCGATCACGAACAGGAACAAGGCTCCTATCAGAACGGGAAGTATTCCAGGAAGTATGGCTGACAGCAGCTGCCCGAAATAAATTCCGATTTCACTCAAAATAAAGCATATGCCAGCTATCACACAATTGGAAAGAAAGCCGATGCGAACATTGCGAATGCCGTAAGATATCCCTACACCAAAATTATCGAGACTCGATGAGACAGCAAAGCCTAGTATAATAAGCCAATTCATTAAATCACTCCTAAACACTATTTCTGTCATTGTATTAGGAATGTTGAAAAAAAGTGTCATTTTGTTCCAAAACTGTTGAGAAAATCTCAACACTCTTGTTCCATCTGTTTAGCTTGCGTTAAATCAACTTACCCACGTAATTGTACAACCCGAGCGCATAGCATAGTTATGACCAATCAATTCTTACTGAACATTCTTGTTCATTTGAGCACTAAATAAAACACCTTCGTTTGTATTTCTCATCGAATAATCAATAGATAAGGCTTCACACACAGTTTTAACAATATATAATCCTAAACCACTGCCTCCCGTATTCCTATTTCTAGATTTCTCCACTCGGTAGAATGGTTCAAATATTTGTTTGATATGTTCTTCCTGTATATATGCTCCAGTATTTAAAACTTCAAATTTCAACGTTCCATTACCATTATCTATTAAGTGAATGTGAACCTGTTCGGAATGATTGGAATATACAATGGCGTTATGAATAACATTCCCTATTACTTTTTCCAATAGTTGTTTATCTGTGTTGATAAAAAGTTCTTCCTGTACTTCGTTAATCACTTGAATATTTTTTTCAGTAGCGAAAAAACCAAGATTATTTATCGTAGTACAAACCAAAGTAGATATATTGACCCTTTCATATTTGGAAGTAAAACCAAGTTGTTCAAGTTTTGATATTTGAAGAATTTGACGAACGAGTGATTCCATCGTTTCCATGATTTGATAAGACCGGTTTAAGTACTTTTCCCGTTCTTTGTATACTCCTATATTGTGAAGCATCCCTTCTAATTGCCCTTTTACAGCTGTAATAGGTGATTTCAACTCATGTGAAATCGTTGCAAATAACTCTCTGCGTTTTGCTTCTGCTTCCTGTTTTTTCTCCATGTCACTTTTCAATGCTTCATTGGCTGTTTGTAACTCTTGCATCGTTCTTTGCAAGTTTGCTGACATTTCATTTAAACTTCTGGACAGCTGACCGATCTCATCTGCTGAATCAAGATTTATTTTAGCTGTAAAGTCCAAATTAGCCATTTTCTGAGCTACATGATTAATAGTGATTAGTGGTTTTGAAAAAATCTTGGAGTAAATATAGGCTCCACTAATCGAAATAATAAAAATCACTATTCCAATATAAGGAATAAGCAATAATAATACTTGAGAAGCCTCGTCAATTGGCTGCAACGTTGCATGTATGTTTAGAGTTAATGTTTCATCTTTAAACACAATTGGTACAGAAATATTATGGACCTTTGGCAAGTTATTCATAGTAATAATTCCAGCTTGAGAAGTTGAAGCAACTCCAACTTGAGCAGTTAAAGCAACTCCAACTTGAGAAGTTGATTCTTCTATAGCTAAAATTTCAACTTCTTTATCTAAATCTACTTTTTTATCTAACATTTGAGCTTTTGATAAAATGGGATAATTAGGAAAAACGATTTTGCCTGTATTGTCAGTTAATGATGGATAAGCATTGAAATTTTGTTCAAATTTATCGAAAAGTATTGTAGCATCATCCAAATAAAGATTTTTTGCTTTCTCTACTAATCTATTACTCTCTACTTCTAAGCTGTTTGTTTTGTATTTTTCATAAAAAATAGGGAGATAGAAGTAGAGGGTTAGATAAATAGTACTGGCGGAAACTAATAGAAGAATCAGGGTTACAAGAAAAATTTTAAAAGATATACTTTTTCTGTTTATGATCTGAAGAAGTTTATGTGCCAATTTTATAACCAATCCCCTTTACTGTTTTAAGATAGGGTAGATTAAGCTTTTTTCTTATGTTTTTCATATGAGTATCTAATATTCTAGAATCTCCGTAGTAGTCATATCCCCAAAGTTTATCCAACATGGCTTCTCTCGAAATGACTTTGCCTTTAGCTTCTAATAATGTTTGAATAATTTCAAATTCTTTAGTAGTTAGGATTACTTCCTCTTCATTTACAAAGGCTCTATACGTATCACAATCAATTTTTAACTCTTGAAATGTATAAATATGATTATGCTCTTTGTTTCTGCTTCTTCTTAGTATCGCTTCTACTCTTTTAATTAAAATATCAAATGAAAATGGCTTCGTAATATAATCATCAATTCCTGATTCAAAGCCTTTAACTTGGTCTTGTTCTTCTTCTAAAGCAGTTAACATAATAATAGGTACGTTCGATGTACTTCTTATTATTTTAGAAGTTTGATAGCCATCTAAATTTGGCATCATAATATCTAATACAACGAGATCAAACTCTTGTTTGTTAAAGAGTGCCACTCCTTCTAACCCATCTGAAGCAGTTTCAACCAAAAAGCCATGTGCTAATAAAAATTCTTTTATTACTTCCTGAATATCTATGTCATCTTCAATGACCAGGATTCGATAAGACATTTTTCATCACCTAAAAGAATTATATCAGAACAATCTGGAGTTTATCTGTATAGAAAAAATTGGAATTTGAATGAGCTAGCTAAACAGAAAAGTATTTCCAAAGATGAATTACAATAACGTAACTCGTTTCTTCAAGTGTTATTTTTTGTAAAACTCTCAATTATCGTTAGTAAACTACCTAAATACGTTAGTTCTTGTTATTATTTTTGAAAGAGGTGACAAGAATGCCAACGATTGGACTACGAATCAAAGCTCTACGGAAACAGAAAAAATGGACGCAACAAGAGTTGGCTGCTCGTGTGAATGTATCATCACAAGTGATTTCTAACTGGGAAAGAGCCTACACTAATCCTAATCATGATGATATTACCCGTCTAGCAGAGTCGCTAGAAGTATCCGCTGATTCTATTCTTTTTGGTAAACAGCGACCAGATTTAGTCAAAGAGGCAACCAGTCCCTATTCCGCTTTTGAAGCACTATTTTTATCCGAATTAGAAAAGCTCTCGGAAGAAGATAAGCAAAAAGCTCTGGAACATGTCCGTTTTCTCCGCTATCTAGGTGAGCAAGAACAGAAAAATCACGACGAGTAGGCTCGCATATTGGATGCGGGCTTTTTACTTTGGTAGTAATGTTGTACCCCTCTTTGCTCAATCATGAAGTTTTTTACTCCCTTTTCCTCCAGAATTTTCTGATATATAATGATGACGTAAAGAATCTAAAAGTTACTAATCTTATACCACTAAAAAAATCCTTAGCTATTCAATTGGCAAAACTCATGGGGGCTGGAAAAGTTATAGGGGTAGTTAGCAATGGCATAAAGCTACTATTGTGAGAGAAGTGGGCGCTGACCATGTTATTTGCACAGATACGCGAGATATTGTTCAAAAGGTACATGATTCGACAAATGAGAGGGGCGCCCATGTTATTTTGGAGCTCATGCGTGGATGGAAAGTAGACAAAGCACTGGAAAAGTCTTGCTAATGTTAGGAGAAACGGGTTAAAGTTTGTCCAGCAGCTTCTAATGTTTGTAAGCTTTGATCCTTTTTTGCATGTGAACAATATACTCATCTAATCGTTGACTCATCTCTAGCACTGCAAGGCTTGAAAAGGTACCTTCTTTGCAAACCAACTCTACCAATTTTTTTCTGAGAATCTCTGTATCCGTATGTAGATCATTCTCATCTTGGCAACTTTGGATGCGTTTTGCTGATAAGGGACTAATTGATTTGATGGGGGCTGAGTATTTTACTCCTGTTCTTGGCGTTCTTTTCCTATGGTAGAGTAGAACGTCCTCAACCTTTTTTAAATCCTTAATATCAACCTCCTCCTTTATGTATAAAATGTATTACTTACACTATATCTCATTATCCCAAAAAAACCATTTTGAGAAAAACTGTAAAAATCATCTATTTTAACCAAATTTTAACATTAAAATAGATGATCATTGTCTTCCTCTCATTATCCACATTATCTCATTCTTTCAACCACAAAAAAAAGCACCCTTCTTTTAGAAGGTGTGCTCTGTAGCATTAAGGAAATGATTATTTATTTAGCCACCAATCCCATGATCGTATTGAATCACTCTGTCCTTTGCCATTGCCACTTCAAAATCCATCACCTGACTACACAACCCAAAGATCATTACCAGCGAAAGCAAAAAGACTTTCATCATTCCTTACCTCCTCCATTATTTTTTTATAATCCTGTTTCTGTTGCAGTGTTGCGTGGTATCTATGTGCTTCAAAAAGTGTTACGCATCGTATGAAATTCTTTTGATCATTCATAGCTGTAGATAAAGCTAGGCATCGTAGAATATCGACTATCCCATTATGAAAACGTTCATTTTGGAACTGATAAATAGCTAACTGATACCTAAACCGAAGATGGCGTTCTACATTAATAGTATCTTGGTATTGATCAAAGCAACGTATCTCTTCTGAAAATCTCTCTAATAGGTTGTCTATCGAAAAGTCATATTTATTGGCTGATTCTACAATGGTCACTAGACCAGCAAGAATCTCCTTTGGATGTTCATCAAGGAAAGCGATATAATCTGGAAGAATATCTGTAAGTCCCAGTAGCAAATCGAACGTATATCTATTGGCTTGGGCCCATAATCGGAATTTCTGAACCTCTTTTTGTCCTACATCATCAAGATTTTCAAACCATCCTAAATCAGCGTAACCAGCAGCATACTCGTTTGCCTCTCTATACAAGCCTTGCTTTTCCAATGATTCCGATTTCAATAAATAGGCCTGTCCATAATAGACAACCAAATGGCGTTCCGTTTTGAGAGGTTCACCTTTTCTATTACTTTTTTGTCTATTTTGTTCATTATCGTATACCAAAGTAACCAATTCTCTTAACTCGTCTGCGTATTTCTCTACCTCTTTCCACTTATGCAAAGTAAAGCTCACATTTGCTAGCTGTAATAATGCATCCAATTGGTAATTCTCAGAGAGTCTTTTTCGAAAAGGTTCGAATCGAATAACAGCTTTACCATTTTCCTCTGCATTGGTTCCCAGTAGTGATCGAAATAAACGATATTGACTCATTACAGCTCGTTCTGAGTGGCTATTTCTTTCATTATCAATCACCAATTGGTAAAAATAAGCTGATTCCTTCTGTTTTCCCTTATAAAATAGCTGTTCAGCTACAGCAAAAAGAACTTCGATGTTTTTAGGATCCTCTAACAACTGAGAGATTACCAACTGAATACAGTCATGTCTACCTATTTCGGCACACTGAACAAGATACGGTCTAACTCTTCTCTTAGATACTTTTCCTCTTTGAAAGCATTCCTCTACATATAAATCATACAGCCACCCAGTAGGCTCTCCAAATGCTCGTCCAATAGCATTTAATTGATGGACAGTTAATGCTCGGATAGGATTCCCCTTCAAGAATCCGCTCAAGTGCCCGGCATTGATATTAGTCAATTCACTGAGTTTACTTAAGGTGTAGTTATATGATTTGATGCGATATTCAATTTCCGACCGTATCGATCGCACCATCACATGATTACTTCCGACCATATAAACACTCCTTTTTAACGAAATATCAATATTTTACTATATTTTACAATTTTTTCGGAGAATCCGCTACTAAAATCTCAAAAAATGTAAAATTTTATATTTTTCGACACAAAAAAAAGAAGCTTCCTTCCGTGGATCCATAGATCAGCACAGATAAGGACGCTTCTTTTTTCTTGAATCAATGAGGTTTATTCCTTACAGCTTGCTAAAGGCTTCTGTTAATACCGGTACAATTTGTTTCTTACGAGAGACAACGCCTTTTAGAAGCACTTTGTTATCAACCAATGACACGTTATATGCCAACTCCACAGCTTTAGCTGCACGACCTACTGCCAAGCCAACGGAATCATTGTTTAGAATATCGGTTACGACAAATAGGAACAAATCTAACCCTTTTTCTTCAATAATAGCAGCTAGATGAGCTTCGATTTCAGCTTGGCTATCTAAAACATCGTTCACATCAACTGCGTTTACTTGAGCAATTTCAACTTTGGAGTTACCCATTGCAAACTCTTTAGAATCAAGAGAAATCAATTGGCTAATCGTTTTGTCGCTGAGGTCTGCACCAGCTTTTAACATCTCCAAGCCATAGCTTTGCAAATCAACGCCAGCAATCGCTGCTAGTTCATGAGCCGCTTTCACGTCTTGCTCCGTGCATGTTGGAGATTTTAATAAGAGCGTGTCAGAGATGATCGCAGACAGCATAAGACCAGCAATTGTTTTCGTTACCTCGACACCGTTCTCTTTGTACATTTTATTTAAAATCGTAGTCGTACACCCAACTGGCTCTGCACGGAAGTACAACGGGTGATTTGTCTCAAAGTTAGCAATACGGTGATGATCAATAACTTCAACCACGCGTACCTGGTCGATGTCGTTCGCACTTTGCTGGCGCTCGTTGTGGTCTACTAGGATAACATCTTGAGCTTCTGTCGCTACGGTTTCTACCAAGCGTGGAGCCTCTACATTGAAGTATGTAAGCACAAATTCTGTTTCTCCGTTCATGTTGCCTAGACGAACAGGCTCCACGTTTGCACCCAATTTTGTTTTTAAATCAGCATAAATAAGTGCGGAACAAATCGTATCTGTGTCTGGGTTTTTATGTCCAAAAATTAGTGTTTTTTCCATAATCGTTCTCCTTATTCCTGTTTTAGAGATAAACATATAATATCATAGGAGTTATGATACTCTCCATGCTCATTATAAATTTAAAATCCATGTTTTTAAATCCTTCTGCAAAACTTTACACGTTCTATACCAATATTTTTTGTGTGATAGGTATTTTCCCAAGCCCATCCACAATCTGAATTTCCGTTCCATACGGTCTTGACAGCTCTGCTACTCGCTTTAAAATATCGTCATTTCTACTGAGCTGTGGAAAACCGTTCTGATGCCGTTTTTTTCCACACCCTAGCTCGATGGGGTGCAATGTAATCTCTTTTACTTGTCCATTCTCCATACTCCATGAGGCGATGACAGACTCCATGACCTCCGGAATCGTAAGCAAGCCTTTTGTCCCTTTATCTGTTTTCGAGTCCATGGCCTGCATAATGGTCATATCATGTGGGAATGAATTGGCGTCATAAAATTCCTGTGGTAATACTTCCAACGTTTCATCCTGAAAAATAAAATTACTCAAGCTATAAAAAATCGGGCGATTCTGATAAATCTCGATACCACGTAGCGTATGTGGACCATGCCCCACCACCGCATGGGCACCAGCATCGATAAATCTGCGAGAAGCTATCTCTACAAAATCAGCAGGAATCTGCTTATTTGCCCCTTTCATTTCATGAGCATGAAAGCTCACGACAACATAATCTGCTTGGCGAGAAGCGTCATCAATGCTAGCTTCTAAACGTTTCATATCCAGCTCATGTGGCATTGTGACTAGTTTCTCTTTCTCACCCCCATAAAAAATAGCAGGATACCCATACAAGTCATAACCAAACGGTAGTACTCCTTCTGGCAACGGGGACAGAAAGGACTCTTCCACCAGCATCTCATATAGAGCATTTACTTCTGTTTGACTAGCGATGCGCTTCATCACCTCAAAATCAGCTTGTGACACTAGATGTTTTTTCACATGCCTCAGCCCATTCACACCTGGACGACCTTTCCCATCACGCCGCTGTTCGGAAGCCAGATGTGTTTGATGAAAAGAGGAGGTCACAGAAAGTAACGCCACTCGTCCAGCTGGCGTATCCAAATAAACAGGGCGACCTGCTTCAAACAGATTTTTTCCCATCCCTGTGTGTAATAGACCTGCTTCCCGCAAATACTTGTTGGTTAGTAACAAACCATCGTGGCTGAAGTCCATCGAATGGTTATTGGCTGTTCCCACTAAATTAAATCCATATTCCTTCAAATCCTCTAGCCGATCAGGAGTCGTTTGCACATGAGTACCACCAGAAATAGCATTTGGTGTACCTTCATTGTAAGAAACATGCATTTCCAAATTAGTAAGGCTCGCATCTGCCTGACGAATAAGCTTTGCTACCTCTTGAAAGCTAGGCTCCTGATAACTGGGCACACGCCTGGTTTGCAGATAGTCTCCTGTGGCTACGAATGTCATAATTGAATTCACGATTGCACTCCCTCCAAATCAGTGGTATAAGATGGTTTGACTTGCTCCTTGCGTTTTACAAACAGTAGGAATAAACAACCACTAGCGACATAAATAAAGGCATTCAGAAGTAGTGCCTGATTAAACCCTGCGGTCAGATTAGCACCAGCAGCTTGTACGATCGCTCCCGTCACAAGTGGTGAAATCATTCCAGCCAAAGTTACTAGTCCAGACATAACCCCCATAATCAGACCTGTTCGTTCAGGTAATAACGTACTACCAATAACAGAAGCTAAGCTACCTGCTGTTGTCGTTAATCCTAACCCAAAGCAAAATAGGGTAATAAGTATGGCTGTAGATTGAAACAATGGAACCAAACTAAACAAAATACCACCTGTCATAACAGCAATACCACCGACTACTACATAAGATTTACGTACCAATCTCGTTTTTTTAAACAAACGGTCTGCTAACATACATGTTAGTAATGTGATTAATCCAGCGGTAATACCAATAATAGCGATAGATGTACTCATTTGATTAGAACTTAGCTTCAAAACTTTCACCAGATACGTTGGCAACCAGACCAATACGAAGGTCACACCCCACATCTGAGCAAAGTAAAGTAGAAAAGGGAATAGAAAATCCTTTGATGTCAATGTATGGCAAACATCAGACCAATTCAACGATGATGACTTACTTACAGACTTATTTGAGTGAAGTTGTACCGATTGACTCTTTGTTGACAAATGAGTCGCAGACACACCTTTACTGTCTGGACGATCTGATCCTCCCAAAAGCCATAGAATCACCCAGACTAAGCTTACCGTGCCTAACGCTGCCCAAGCCCATCTCCAGCCCCAGTGTTCAATAGAAGATACCAGAACAGGAGTAAACGAACTAGAACCAATGGACGCGCCAAAAGTCAACAAGGCAAAAATAAAGCCACGACGCTCTTCTGGAAACCATTTGCTAAGGTGACTAACAATGACAGGCCATGTAGGTCCTTCTCCGATCCCTAACAAAATCCTCGCAACAATTAATACAGGTAAGCTCGTAATCACAAGCGAGCCAAATTGCACAACAGTCCAGCAAATCGCCATAATCGTAATCACTTTTTTGGTACCAATCTTATCGGATAACCCCGCTCCAATGACACCAGCAATTGCAAAAAACCAGAAAAAACTGCTCCCTACCAATCCCCATTGTGTTGGACTAAGCGCCATCTCCTGCATAATTTGGGCAGCGGAATATCCGGCAATCGATTTATCAAGATAGTTAATCAGGTAAAAGACAAATAGAAACACTACCGTTACCCACGCCATGAGAGACTCCCCCTACACATTTTCCCTGATCCATTCTTTCTCATGATTTTGTTTTTTGCTGTTCGTCTCAAGATTCAGATAGACATAAATGCTCAGCTACCAACGACACAAATAACTTTCCTATTTGTAACATTGAGCGTTCATCCACATCGAACATCGGATGGTGATGCGGATATGTTGCATTTATTTCACTGTTCCCACCCCCTATTCCCACAAAATTTCCTGGTATCCTTTGCAAATAATAGGCAAAATCCTCTCCCCCCATCTGTGGCGGAACCCGAACAACTCGTTCATTTCCTACCAGCTGGTTCGCAATTGTTTCCACCCTTTTTGTCTCCGCAGGATCATTCCAGACAGACGGATAACCTCTGCGATACGTAAACTGAACAGTAGCTCCAGCGCCTTCAACCGTATGCTGAATCATTTGTTGCATAGCTTGTTCGATGTCAGTACGTGTTTCTTCACTGAACGTGCGCACTGTGCCCAAAATCTGTGCGGTATCTGGAATCACATTGTAAGTAGATCCACTTTGAAAGGAGCCTATCGTTAACACGGCTGGTTGCAAAGGATCTACGCGTCTGCTGACAATTTGTTGTAAATTCAAGATTAGTTGACTTCCTATCACTACTGGATCAATGGACTCATGAGGACTTGCCCCATGCCCACCTTTCCCTTGAATTTCAATTTGAAATTCATCAGAAGCAGCCATCATATACCCTTCCTGAACACCAATCATTCCCAGCGGAAGTCCAGAAAACACATGCGTTCCATAAATAACATCCACTCCATCGAGACAACCATCCTCTACCATCGAGATCGCTCCACCAGGATGTAATTCTTCCGCATGCTGAAAGAGAAGTACCACCGTTCCGCTTAGTTCATGCTCGAACTCTTTCAAAATCTTAGCTGTTCCCAATAAAGCTGCTGTGTGGATATCATGACCACACGCATGCATGACCCCAGGAATTCTTGACTTATAATCTACCTGTTTCTCGTCCTGGATAGGAAGCGCATCAAAATCAGCTCGTAGCGCCACCGTTTTGCCTGTTTTCCCTGTTTTTTCCTGTTTTTTTCCGTAGATCGTAGCTACGATGCCACGACCTCCAACCCCTTCTCGTACTTCAATACCAAGCTTTTTCAAATAAGCAGCAATTTTATTGGGCGTCTCTACCTCTTGGAAAGATAACTCTGGATACATATGAAAATCTCGTCGCAAGGCCACCATTTCAGGGTACAGTGCTTCTAATTTGATACTTGCCTGGTTTAACATCGCTCTTCCTCCTTTTTCTTCATAACTCTCTTCTTGTTAGCTTTCCTAGCGCCACTCCCTTTACCGATTATTCTCCCATTTTTTATCAGAATTATCAGTTATTAACCATTCTACTTTCTGAATGAATTCATAGCAAGTTAATAATAAAAATGAAGTTTATGCTCCAAAACGAAGGAAATAACGCTCTTTATTATTGTTTATTCCTAAAATTTGCGATAGTCTTTAAAAGGACAGCTACTAAACTAGGAGGTACATCTATGAAAAAAATCGTAATAGCATTGTTTGCCCTCATGCTTCTTTTAACAGCTTGTGATCCCCTCCGTTTTACCGAGAAAAATCCCATTGACCAACAAGACATGATTTCCCTTTTACAACCTAAACTGGAAAAAGCCCCTACCTATGAAAAATTCACTCATGTCTATGCTAAAGAAGCGGTAGGAGGCGAAAGGATCGCAACCATCACTAAAGATGGTGTAGAAACAGAAAATACCGCAGTTGCCAAGGATATGCTCGTTAAAAACCAGACCGAAGCAAATGAAATGTATATCTTAAAACCAGACAAGTTCTCCAAACGATACAAACAAATCGGCGAAGCAAAAGATGGATTTAAAGAGTATCAAGCGGTCGGTGAAATTAAAGCAATTGAAGTGACCCCTGACTTGCTAAAAGAAGCTAAGGTCACTGCACAGGAATTTTACTTTATAGCAGCCTGGGGTGAGAAAATGGTCGTTAAAGAAGGCGATTATTTAGTATCACCACTGGACTACTCCGAAGTGTATCGCATCGCCCACAAGGAGTTTTTTGAGACATATCGCTTGAAGGAAAAGGAGCCCGATCGGTCTTGATCAGGCAATGTAAAAATAGCAATCTCTGGTGCACTCCCCAACTGGTGACGAGTCTGCACCAGAGCCTTAGGTTCCACGTATATAGCGTATATCCAAGCTTATTTCTTTTGCAGAGCTTTCCATCATTCTTGGATAGGTATAGCGGCATCATACATGAATTGCTCTAGACGTTTCTGATGATTCATCCTTTCTTCTACGTTCCAGTCCAGCTTCTGAGCCATATAGGCGATAACGGGCTCTTTCCATTCTCTAACTCCCTGCATATTAAAGTACAGAGCGCCCGTACGACGAACAAAGAAATCCTCTGGAGTCGTTGCCATTTCCTCTTCTATCGCATACAAAAGCGGGCCAAAAACTTGTTTGGGTAACCCCGTTTCAGTCATTTCTGCATCATGTTCACTTATTCGTGAAAAAATGCGAGATACATTCGAACCATAACGAAGGACCAACTGTTTCGCTTCCTGCTCAGATAAACCGAGCATGACGCCTTCTTTCACTTTTTCTTTCTTGAAAGTCCCAAACTTTTCTGCTCCGCCTACATCACCACCAGATAAGCGAATGTGATCCGTTGTACAACGTGGGTAAGTGCCTCGGCCTTCCGCTTTGAATTGCTCAGCTAGTAGATCAACAATTCTCTCAGCCATTTTGCGGTACCCAGTCAGTTTTCCTCCCGCAATGGTTAAGAGACCTGATTCTGAAATAAAAATCTCATCTTTACGCGAAAGCTCAGACGGAGACTTTCCTTCCTCATGAATTAAAGGACGTAAACCTGCCCAGCTTGATTCGACGTCTTTTCCTGTCAATTCAAGTGTTGGAAACATAAAATTAGCGGCACGAAGAATATAGTCCCGATCCTCTACAGTCATTTTTGGGTTTGCGATATCACCCTGATAGTTGGTATCCGTTGTTCCGACATACGTCTTACCATCGCGTGGAATGGCAAACACCATGCGCCCATCAGGTGTATCAAAATAAACGGATTGTTTCAGCGGAAATCTCTTTCCATCAATGACTAGATGAATCCCTTTTGTTACATGCAATCTCTTGCCTTTTTTAGAGCCATCAATTTCTCGTATCGTATCTACCCATGGACCTGCCGCATTAATAATTTTCTTGGCACGGATCGTTATTTTCTCCCCGCTAATTTGGTCAATGGCTACAACTCCTGTTATCTTATTATTTTCATACAACAATTCTTCTGCTTTCACATAATTACTAGCTACTGCTCCCCGTCGTACCGCTTCCTTCATCACTTCCATTGTTAGACGAGCATCGTCAGTCCGATATTCTACATAATAGCCGCCACCTTTTAGCTTTTCCTTTGCTAATAGGGGCTCTTTTGCTAGCGTTTGCTCCTTGTTCAGCATGATACGACGCTCATTTTTCTTAACCCCGGCTAATGCGTCATACACTCGTAAGCCTATCGAAGTAGCAAATTTACCATACGTTCCTCCTTCTATCATGGGAAGAAGCATCCACTCTGGCGTAGTGACATGGGGAGCATTTTCATATACGATGGCCCGTTCCCGTCCTACCTCCGCAACCAGCTTAAATTCCAGCTGTTTTAAATAGCGCAAACCTCCATGCACTAGTTTTGTCGAGCGACTAGAGGTCCCGGCAGCAAAATCCTGCATTTCAATCAAAGCCGTATTTATCCCACGTACTTGTGCATCCAGTGCTATTCCCGCCCCAGTGATTCCGCCTCCAATCACCAGCAGATCATATTCCTGTATCTCCATATCACGCAATAATTGTCCGCGATATAAGCTTGAAAATGGCTTTGTCATCTCACTCACTCTCCTGTACATAATAACGAACACAATTCTTCGTCAGGTGAATAAAAAAAGACCACAACAAGATCCTTCTCATTCATAAGGATCTGCTGTGGTCTACTCCCATTCTCCGACCGATATTAACTTGTCAATTTGATAACAAAAGTATAGCGTAGTTTACTGGTAGCTTCAACCGACAGTCGGTACTTGGAAGCCCATTGTTGCTTCTACTGCTTTTTTCCATCCACTATATAATTTACTTCTTTCCTCTGCCCCCATCTGTACCTCAAAGCGCTTATCAATCTGCCAAACAGAGGCAATCTCCTCTCGACTTTCCCAGAATCCAACAGCTAGACCAGCTAGATAAGCTGCCCCTAATGCTGTCGTTTCACTATTGGTAGGACGCTCAACTGAAACACCAAGAATATCGCTTTGGAACTGCATCAGGAAATTATTTCTTACTGCACCACCGTCTACACGCAAAGCTTTTAAAACAATTCCTGAATCCGCTTCCATTGCAGAAAGGACGTCTTTTGTTTGGTACGCAAGCGACTCAAGAATGGCACGGATAAAATGCTCTTTTTCTGTCCCACGTGTCAATCCAAATATAGCTCCTCGCACGTCACTCTTCCAATATGGCGTACCTAGTCCAACAAAGGCTGGAACCATATATACCCCTTCAGTCGATTCCACTCGTTGTGCGTATTGCTCACTTTCAGCCGCCGATTTTAACATCCGAAGCCCATCACGTAGCCATTGGATAGCTGAACCAGCAACAAAAATACTGCCCTCTAACGCATATTCCACTTTACCATCGATGCCCCATGCGAGCGTCGTTAGTAATCCTCTTTCCGATTTAACAGCCTTCTCTCCTGTGTTCATCAGCATGAAGCAGCCTGTTCCATAGGTGTTTTTCGCCATACCCGTTTCGTAGCATGCCTGCCCAAACAAAGCCGCTTGCTGATCTCCTGCCGCCCCAGCGATGGGTACTTGTTCGCCAAAGAAATGATACGATGCTGTAAGCGCATACACCTCTGATGATGCTCGAACCTCAGGTAGCATACATTTAGGTATATTCAGCATGGCTAATAACTCATCGTCCCATTTTTGCTCATAGATATTATATAGAAGAGTTCGTGAAGCGTTCGAATAATCCGTTACATGACTCTCCCCACCTGATAAACGCCAGATCAACCATGTATCAATGGTTCCAAACAGCAGGTCACCCTTCTCCGCCTTCTCACGTGCACCTTCTACATGATCCAAAATCCATTTTAATTTGGTACCAGAGAAGTAAGCATCGATCACTAATCCGGTTTTTTCCTGCACTAGATAGGAATAGCCCTGGGCCTTTAGCTCATCACATATCTCGGATGTTTGACGGGATTGCCAAACAATCGCGTTATATACTGGTTTGCCTGTGTGTTTATCCCAAACGATCGTGGTTTCACGCTGATTCGTGATTCCAATCGCCGCTACTTCCTTTGGGCTAATATTGGATGTGGACAGAACCTCTGCAATCACAGCTAAAATAGAACCCCATATTTCAAATCCATTATGCTCTACCCATCCTGGCTGTGGAAAATACTGTGGAAATTCCCGCTGTGCCATGGCAACAATCTGCCCTTGCTTATTAAAAAGAATGGCACGAGAACTGGATGTGCCTTGATCTAATGACAAAATATATTTTTTCTCCATATATCACTCATCCCTTTTCCCTGTTATTCAGTATTTTCTCTCTAGTCTAAGCAAGAAATACGATTTTATAGAATAGGGCTGCCAATACCCCTCCAACAATTGGTCCCACAACCGGAATCCAAGCATAACTCCAGTTCGACGTTCCTTTTCCAGCGATCGGGAGCAGAAAGTGGGCGAGACGTGGTCCTAAATCTCTCGCTGGATTAATCGCATATCCTGTCGTGCCACCTAGGGATACCCCAATGCTAACGATTAAAAGTCCTACGACAAACGGATTTAATCCATCTACAAATTTATTCGCTCCAATCGCGAGAATACCAAAAACCAGAATAAAAGTACCAATAATTTCACTTAAAAGATTACCTAGTGTGTTAGGAATGGCAGGATCAGTTGCAAAAACAGCCAATTTCGCCCCTTTATCCTCTGTTTGTTTCCAGTGAGGTAGATAGTGTAGCCAAACAATTACAGCGCCCAAAAAAGCTCCCAACATCTGTGCCACGATATACAACGGTACGTCCGTCCAAGCAAACCTATCGATGGTAGCTAACGCAATCGTAAGGGCTGGATTTAGATGAGCGCCACTTATCCCGCCCACAGCATAAGCTCCCATGGTAACGGCCAACCCCCAGCCAATCGTAATGACAATCCACCCTGAATTCTGCGCTTTTGATTTATGGAGGACAACCCCTCCTACTACGCCGCCCCCCAAAATAATTAAAAGCATGGTACCAACCAATTCTCCTACAAATGGTGACATCTTCTGTATCCCCCTTTATGCTTGACTGACAACAAAAAACCCACAGGAAACAATCCCTATAATACCATAGGGAAGCCTCTGTGGGTCTCCGATTCTCCGTCACCTGATTAACTTTATATCCCATTTAAACAAACAAAAGATAATTCTGTCAACAATGAATTATCAGGGAATCCAAAAAGTTTTATTTATTCTCATAATGGTTCCAAATCTCTCTACGCGATGTTGTTACCGCAACGGCCCCACCACTAAAGGCACACTCGGCATCCTCCACCGTTCTGATTAAACCACCTGCAAGCACAGGAATCTTCACACGTTCATATACTTCGGCAATAATATGCGGCATAATTCCTGGTAATACCTCGATATAATCTGGCTGCGTTTGTTCTAAAAGACGGTAACTGGTTTCAAGCGCCGTAGTGTCCAGCAGAAATAATCGTTGAATCGCTAAGACTTTATTTTTCTTTGCGGTTAGTACGGCACTTTTCCGCGTGGAAATTACACCTGCTGGTCGAATTTCTTGACATAAAAATTCGGTTGCATATTCATCATTTCGTAAGCCATTAATGAGATCAGCATGCACAAGCATTTTTTTATTATGCTTTTTCGACATTTGGACAATATGCTTTAATTGTCCCACATGGCTATCCAACAAGACTAAATATTCAAAACGACTTTTAAGCAATGCCTCGAAATCCTTCATCTGTCTGACTGCTGGTAATACTTTCTGCTGTAAAAAATCCATGCAACACTTCACATCCTGTAACAAAAACGTTCATGCATCATTGTAGCAGGATTTTTCGATGATGCAACTAGTACCTTTTTTAACAGTAGCAATTCGGATTCCTTTACTAAACTGTTAATAAAACCTTTAGCAGTTGCTAGTATTCCTTGGTAGGTTTCTGGAGAGAGATTTTTTACTACCCCGTAGCATGTAAAAGTGTCTTCAAGAAGGCTTCTTTCACGTTCGATTGTATAAAATTGGGTAAGGATTTACGGAACAAAGTTGAAAACTACAAATTCTTTTTTTGTCTCAACAGATTTATGTACTTGTACGTCTACAATTCCAAATAGCTTAGAATTTATCTCATGAATTGAAAACGAAAAGCGCTCATTATCAAGAGGTAATTTACGTAAATGGTATTGTTTACGTGAGAAAAATGCTTCTTTTTCCATTACAACAGTCGTGTTCTGAGAAGAACTTTGAATAGACAATTGGAGAGCAGCTTTTAAAATGATACGTTTAGCGTTAACTTTTAGTCTTTTAAATTCAAGACTATCGAAAAAGAAAAACGGTTTACAATAACGATCCCCGCGTTCCCATTCAAGGTTATCGCTTGCCAGCTCGAATCGGACTAAATCCGGATTATTAGGATGGCAAGACATTTATCTAAAACCAATACCTCGTCGGCCTCTTTAATCGTTGAGAGGCGATGAGCAACAACGAGAACCGAACGATTTCTCATCATCTGTTCGAGTAGCAGGATAGGTGCATCTTTTAAGATAGCACGAGTACATACCAGGGGCAGTCATCCATGCTCGCTTCTTTTCTACCAAAATTCCTTTTTGCAAAAAGATAGCCATAGTAGATGAATATTTCTCAAATAACACATCCTTTAGATTGAAAGCTTTTACCATATGTATACCTGAAACAGTATCCTGGGCTATTGAATTAGCTTTTCCTAAATGCTTTTGTAGTTCTTCTGTATATTTTCGTAAAGGTTTACTCAAAACGCCCATAATCAGTATGGCTACTGGCAAAATTGAGATACTTAATACAACTAACTTCCAATTGGTAGAAACTAGCAAACAAAGGGCTCCAACAAAAATAACCGGCATATAAAAAATTTGATAGAAATGTTGTTGCAAAAAATTCTGTAATAACGTGGCATCGTTTGTTAAACGCGAGGTAATATCTCCTGTATGATATTTTTCAATGGCGGAAATAGGCATTTTTTCTATATGATAGGTAACATTATTTTTTATAATTTTACAGCAGAATATTTTATGAAATATTTTGAAATAAAGCCGACAATCGTTAATCCTAAAATCAAGGTAGCGAAGCTTACTAGCTTTTGATAGTCATTTGTATATCCAAATTTCGATTGTCGCTACGATAAGAGAAGTAACGATACAGAGAAAAACCCAAAAACGATATGGTCTTACATGTGTTAATACCCAACTGGAATACAGGTTTTTTGAGGGGTGTTTGCTCTTGTTTTTGAAAATTCATCTGCTGCTCCTCTCGAAAAGATAAATAGTGATTTCCCCTACAAACAAGAATCTTTATAGGGGAAATCACGGAAACTAAACTTTCATCGGTACAACATTTACTTCAGGACAAAAAACTCTTGGAGAATCTCTTTGAGTATGGAGCCATTTTTAGTAACTTGTTCTCCGCTAAGCATCCTCGAATGATCTCCATAGCCACGATAGTTTATAAATCGTTCAGATGCTCGTGCCCACACTTCCTCATTCCATTTTTCAGCCTCATAGGCTGTTACGTTTCCTTGCTCGCATTCTGCTTGGATGAGATGAATAGCGGCCTTTGTATTACCTTTATTTACCAATTGATTATGGAACATCAGATAACTGAACATGTTTTGAAAAAAACCTTGTTTGATAAAATCGTTAGTTATGAACTGCTCTAGATCCTCTTTTGTCATATTAAACAGCTCGTTATTTTCTGCTATTTTTTTAAAATAGGCTCCAATTTCTTTTCTTGCTTCAGTAGCCGTTTGTTCAATTGCTTTATCCTTCCAATAGGAGTCAAATAAAATAATGCTGGACACCTGTCTTCCTTGGTTTTCCAATACTTTTGCTACTTCAAAAGCTAAATTACCGCCAGAGGAATACCCCATCAAAGTATACGGCCCCTCAGAATCGATCTGAGTAATTGCATTGACGTACTGCTCAATGCGATTGTCTTCTTCTATGAAGTCAAAGCTATATAAAGAAATGTCGTGGACTTCTTCAGCAAGCTTTTGATAGAAGGTACTGTGGGCTGCAATCGGTGTAAAGCTAAATACAGGTCGATTTGTTTCTTTATTTAGTAGAATCGGGTGACCCGCGTTTTGCTCGTACTGCTTATGCAAAATAAACTCTGCCATTTTTTCAATCGTTGGATGCTGGAATACAAGATGTAGAGGCAACTCTTCCTGCATGTACTCATACACCTTTGATATGAGAAGCATCGCTTTTAAGGAATGTCCCCCGATTTCAAAGAAATGATCAGTGATGCCAATTTTCTCTACTGCTAATACTTCTTTCCAAATAGTAGCCAATTGTTCCTCTACCATGTTTCTAGGGGCAATATATTCTTTTGCTGCAACGCCGACGTTCTGAGGCTTTGGCAATGCTCTCTTATCTACTTTTCCGTTAGCAGTAGTAGGTAGTTCTAAAAGCTGTACGAAGTAAGTAGGAACCATGTAGGCTGGGAGTTCCTTGGAAACAAATTTTCTCAGATCAGCCAGTACAACTTCCTTTTCAGCTACAAAGTAAGCACATAAATATTGCTGTGCATGTTGATCCTCTTGAGCAGTAACCACTACCTCCTTAACACCATGATACTGAAGAATGGTAGATTCGATCTCTCCTATCTCAATTCGGAAACCTCGTACTTTGACCTGCTCATCTACCCGACCAACGTATTCTATCGTGCCATCTGGACGCCACTTGGCCAAATCACCCGTTTTATACATGCGCTCCCCAGGTACAAATGGATTAGCAACGAACTTCTCTTCTGTTAATTCTGGTCGATTTAAATAACCTCTACCCAGTCCACGACCTGCTATGCATAACTCCCCTACTACTCCTATAGGCTGTAAATGATGCTCATTATTAACAATATAGACAACTACATTGGCTAGCGGTCGACCAATTGTAATCTCTTGATCTACTCCAATTGCTCTTTGGATAGTCGTAACTACACTATTCTCCGTAGGTCCATACTCATTGTTAATCTCAATAGCAGGATTTTTTTGTTTAATCTTTTGGACAATTTGTGGTGATAATTTTTCTCCTCCAAGAGTGACACAACGTAATTGGTGTAAATCCTCTGCTGTAGCGCTATCCACAATGGCATTAAACAGACTTGGAACACCATAGTAATGAGTGATTGATTCAGAGGCGATCAATTTTCGTAGTGCAAATGGATCTTTTGCCTCTTCTTCCCTTGGCAAGATCGAAGTGGCCCCTCCAAGCATAGGAGCAAACAAACTAGCTACAAATCCATCAAAAGCAAATGAGAAAATCTGCAGAGCTTTATCCTTTGGATTAAATGCATACTCGTCTCTTCTCCATTGCAGGCAGTTCACGATGGAATGATGTTCAATCATGACACCTTTTGGTTTACCAGTTGTACCTGAAGTATAGATGACATATGCCAAGTCAGTTGGTTGGTTCACAACTGTGAGATTGGTTCCATCAACTACATAATTTTGCTCCTCATCTAAATCTAGCCTCACCATATTAACTGCTAATCCATTGAACAAATGCGACTGGGTCAGTAAAAGAACAGCACCACTATCTTCTAAGACATATTCAATACGTTCAGTAGGATAAGCTGGATCAATAGGGACATAGGCTGCTCCTGCTTTCAAGATACCCATGATACCAACAATCATCTCTACGGAACGATCTACCATAATAGCTACTAGTTGATTGGGAACGATTCCTTTATTACGTAACGTACGAGCTAATTGGTTGGCTCTTTCATTTAGCTCTTGATAAGTCAGCTCCTTCTTGTTCCAGATAAGTGCTACCTGATCTGGTGTTTTTCTTACCTGTTCTTCAAAAAGCTGATGAATCGTTGTATCCTGCTGATAGTTTCTTTCTGTGTTAGTAAACTCTTGTAAAAGCTGATTTTTTTCTGCATTCGTCAGTATTTCGATAGTAGCTAGCTTCACTTCAGGATTATCTACGATCGCTTTTATAATCTGAAGGTAATTTGTCGTCAAGCGTTCTATTGTTTCCTGACGGTACAATTTGGTGCAGTATTCCACACCAATTATGATTTGATCTCTTTCTTCTGTAGCGATAAAGGTGATATCGAATTTAGAGTGTTTCCATTTATTTTCCCATTCATAGGCAATAAACCGTAGCTCATCTAATTCAATAGAATCTTCCCCTCTGTTTTGGAGAGTAAACATGGTATCAAACATTGGATTTCTGCTTACATCGCTTTGTAGCTCCAGTTTCTCCACTAGCTCTTCAAATGGATAATCCTGATTCTCATAAGCTTGTAATGCATTTTGTTTTACTTCTATTAAAAACTCTCTAAATGATTTTGATCTAGCTGGTTTATTTCGCATGGCCAATGTATTGACAAACATCCCAACAGTGCTCTGTAAATCAACATGCGATCGACCTGTAACCGGTGTACCCACAATCAGATCTTCTTGACCAGAATATTTGGAAAGAAGTACATTATATGTCGCTAACAAGACCATATAGAGAGTAGTACCTGTGTCTGTAGCTATCTTATACAAGCCTTCCATAAGCTCTTTGCCAGTTCCTCTTGTGATTACATCTCCGTCAAAGCTTTGTGTATTTGGTCTCGGAAAATCTGTCGGTAGATTTAACACAGGAATTTCATCTGCAAATGTTTGAACCCAGTGGTCTTCCTGTTTTCTATACAGATCCGTCTGAGACTGTTCATGTTGCCATTCAGAAAAATCCTTATATTGAATCGTAAGCTCTGGTAACGTATTCCCTTGATACAATTCCACCAATTCGCTGATGATGATCCCAGATGATACTCCATCAGAAATAATGTGATGCGTATCTACTAGTAACAAATAACGATCCAATCGGGTTTGAACAAGCTTGACGCGAAGCAATGGTGCCATATTTAACTGGAATGGTTTGATAAACTCATCAATGATTTCTTCCAGCTCTTCTTCAACAGTTACCTGATAATCGACTGCAAAATCAACTACTGAATGGATTTTCTGTACAGGAGAACCATTTACTAACTCGAAGGATGTACGCAAGCTCTCATGTCGGTTGATTAAACCTTTAAAAGCGGTTTCTAGTTTTACCAGATCAAGTTTTCCTTCCAGTAGCATGATAGAAGGCATGTTATAGCTGATATCTATCCCATCAAACTGGTTAAGAATAAACATTCTTCGTTGTGCTGCTGAAACCGGATAGTAATCTTGCTTTGTAGCAGGTCGGATAGATATGATCTGCTTCATGCGCTCGCTCTCCAAGTATTGGGCTATTTCTTCGATCGTTGGTTTTTCAAATAGGAAACGTAAAGGAATATCCATTTGATACTCTTTGTGCATTTGAGTTATAACCATCATAGCACGTAAGGAATGACCACCTAATGCGAAGAAATCGTCCTTACATCCAACTCGATCAATACCTAAAACTTGTTGCCAGACAGTAGCAAGTTGTACTTCCAATTGTGTTCGAGGAGCCACATATTCTGTGTTAAGCAAAGAATTGTCTGGATCTGGTAACGATCGCTTGTCAATTTTTCCATTTGCAGTTAATGGCATCGCCTCAAGTGAAATAAACGTAGAAGGAATCATCGCGATCGGTAGCTGAGTTGTTAAATGGGCACGTATTTCTGCTGTACTTACCTCTCTATCCGTAACCATATATGCGCAGAGGAATTTTTCCTTCGCTTGATCTTCCTTCGCTACAACGACTACTTCTCTTAGACCATCAAGCTTACGCATTTGTGACTCAATCTCACCAAGTTCGATCCTAACCCCACGGATTTTTACTTGATCATCAATTCGGCCCAAATATTCAATATTTCCATCTGGTAGCCACCTTGCTAAGTCCCCTGTTCTATACATTCGTTCTCCCGCGACAAACGGATTTTTCACAAATTTCTCTTCCGTAAGCTCCGGTCGATTCAAGTACCCTCTTGCTGTACCAACACCAGCAATGCATAACTCACCTGCTATCCCAATTGGTTGAAGGTTCTCAGAATCAGCCTGGACGATGTATAGTTGAGTATTATATATAGGTTTACCAATCGGAATTGCAGCTAGTTCCTCATCTGTATCACAATCAAAATACGTAACATCGACAGTAGCTTCCGTTGGTCCGTATAAATTGATTAATCTAGCTTCACACACTGAGGAAACTGCTCGACGGAATCTATCAACATGCTGTGGTGGCAATGCTTCACCACTTGCAAAAACCTGCCGTAAAGACTGGAGTTTTTCCTCTACCAACTCACTTGGCTGTTGTTCAACATAATCCAGAAAAGCGTGCAGCATCGCAGGAACAAAATGCATTGTTGTAATGCGATGTTCGGCTATTGTCTCTAAGATTTGCTCAGGGTTCTTTTCTCCTCCTACAGATAATAGGCACATTTTGGAGCCCACCATCGACCACCAGAATAGCTCCCATACTGATACGTCAAACGTAATCGCTGTTTTTTGCATAATGGTGTCAGCGGATGAAATAGGGTATTTTGCATGCATCCACATCAGTCGATTTATAACTGAATGATGTTCAATCATAACTCCTTTAGGCTTCCCTGTAGATCCTGATGTATAAATAACATAGGCTAAGTGATTTGGACCATTTATCGCTTCCAAATTCGAACCATCTTGGTGATAGCTTTGAGCGTCATTTATATCTACTATCTTCCCAGCAAAAATCACTCGCTCCAACAAATAGGGCTGGGCCAAGAGTAGTTTTGCTTTTGAATCTTCTAGCATATAGCGGATTCTTTCCTCTGGAAATTCCGGGTCAATCGGCATATATGCACCGCCAGCTTTTAAAATCCCAAAAATTCCAATAATCATCTCTAATGAACGTTCTGCCATGATTCCAACTAATTGATCAGCTACTACTCCTTCAGAACGTAGCTTTCGCGCTAACTGATTCGCTCTTTCATTCAGTTCCCGGTAAGAAAGCTGTTCCCCCTCGCAAATGACAGCTATCTGATCTGGTATACGTGCTGCTTGTTCTTCAAATAGCTGATGAATCAGCTTTTCGCGCGGATATTCCATTACCGTATTATTAAATTCAGATATAATCATATTTTTCTCTTCTTCTCGAAGCAGGGATATGTCCGCTATTTTTGATGTAGGATGATGAATGATTGTTTCAATAATGGTAAAGAACTGTTGAATTAGTTGTTCCATCTCCATTTCTGTAAACAACTGTGCTCGATAATTTAGTTGAAACAGAATTTTTTGATTATCTAATTCAATCACATTCATTTCAAAATCATTAATGACGTCTCCACAAAAATTCTCATCAACTTCAATTTCAACATTTTCATACTGCGAATAATTCATAGCACGGTACTGTACAGAAACACCAAAGAGACGTTGAAGGTCCTTATGCTGATGTGCTTCTCGTAAATCTTCCATCATTTGATTGTACGGGAATCTTTGATGGCGTAGGATCGAAACCTGCTCTTTTGATACGACTTGCAATAATGAAAGCAAATCCATCTCAGGATCAACGAATACCCGTGTTGGCACTGTACTAACGAACATTCCTAACATTTCTTTTTCCTTTTTGGTTGTTCTGTTCGCGTAGTATGTACCAATTGAAACATCGTTCTGTGTTGTCTTTTTATGCAAGTAGATGTACAACGCAGTCATAAAGACTGTTAACATACTACTGTTTGTTTGTTTGCAAAACTCATACAGGTTATAATACAAACGCTCTTCTAAGATAATATTTTTTCTTTTTCCAGCAGTAGAGGTAAGAGGATTATATGATTTAAACCCTATCACTTCGGGTAAGGTGCTAAATTTATCTACCCAATACGATTTATCCTTTTGATAGCGATCCGATTTTTCATAGTCCTGCTCCGTTTGTATAAAGTCGAAATAAGTATGATTCTCTGTTATTTCTGGAAGCTCATCATTTGCAATCTGAGAATAGTATTCGTTCGCTTGATTGACGAACATTCTTGCAGAGATTCCGTCGCAGACAATATGATGAATTTTGACATTGTACCAATATTCTTGGTCACTAATCTTGCAAATGATAAATTGATACAATTTTGAATGTAGAAGTTCAAATGGTGTACGATTGTGCTGGTCCAGCCACTTTAATGCCTGAGCTTCTCCATCAACACCTGAAAAATCGAAACATTCGAACGATTTTTCGCTATATTCCTCCACATATTGCTGAGGATAGCCATTTTGAGCTGTCAATTTAATCCGAAAGGCATCGTGCCGGAAAATAATCATATTTAGAGCTTGTTGCAAGGCACCTAGACTTATATTACCTTTCATTTTAATTGTCAATGAAATCGACGATACACCCGTATTTGGATAAAGTAATTCGGAGTACCAAATCCTTTGTTGAGGATGAGTCAACGAAAATAATTGAAGCAAATCCTTATTCATATTGCTGCACCTCTTGTTAGAAATTATAGTTTATATAAAAAAATACTATGATTGCTTACTATGTGGATGCTATCGGCATGTTGCAAGGTTTGACTGTATGTTAGGATAGATCACGTTAATCTAAGATTTATGAGAGTTATGTCTAGAGATGTAGGGAGTCGCTTGAGGAAAGACGGTACTTTATGCAGAGGAATCATCATGATGTGAGAAAAGATTTTTTGTCTATGAATCTATCAAATATTTTACCATCACCTCTTTTACTCAAGGATAATTGAAGCGGTTGTATGCGATCATACTTGGCCTCCTTTTCGATGTGAGTGACATATTGTTGCAGCAAAAAACCTTTGACCTCACTGTAAAAGCTAAATCGCATATTCCACAAAAATATATTTTATGAAAAAATAAACATTTGCGACTCACCATAACATATTAGCATTATTCTTCCATTTAAGTGTTTGTAAATTTTGTGAACTTTTATATGTATTTCTGTAAATTTCATGCTGAAAAAGTCCAAGATGCTATTGACCGTACTATACTAATGAATAGAGATTGCTTTGTCAGAAGTGGTTTCCCCTGCAAATAAACGCAGGTAAGGTCCCTCTTTCACTTTCATCTCATCAGGTGTCCCATGATCCACGATAGAACCCTGCTCCATCACGAAAATGACATTTGCTATCTCTGCTGTTTGCATTTGATGCGTTACGATCATGACGGTACGTTGATCCTTTAATGAGCGGATCACGTCACGAACACATGATTCGCTTTGTTTTCAGAGGATACTCTTTCTCTCTAGTTGCCTTTTACAGATTTAGCGATAAAAATAGTATCTACATATGTACCGTCAGGATATTTGACCTCTGCGATCTTCCTTCCCTCTTCTACAAACCCAAAGCTCTTCAATAAGCGAAGGGACCTTTCATTATGAGCAAATGCCTCGCCTGATAGCTTCTCAATGACAGGATGTGCCTCTGCCCACTCTAGCATGACTTCAAAAAAGAGACTTCCCATTCTTTGACCGCGCCACTCTTCTTTAATTGTTAAAGCGATCATACCTACATGCTGTACTCTCTTTGTTTCTCTTGGCGTAACGGTCATAATTCCGATTAATTCATTCTCGTATTCCGCGATAAACGCCACTTTATTGGGATCATTCCAAAAGGTATCAATACCGGCTGCGACTTGCACATCATTTGCGATAAATTCTTCTCCAGAAGTGAGCATGAAGGAATTATCGTGAAATACTCGTTCGTAATGCTTCCGAATGATCGAAGCGTCCTTTGCTGTCGGTGAACGAAATGAAATGATGCGATCCGATTTGTTTTGTTTCAACACAGGTACGATCTGAGCCATAGTTATCTATCCTTCCTTTTTAATCTTCTGTAAAATACGTTGAACCATTTTGGCATTCCTTTGTAAAAAATGACCATTAAACATACTGTAATGCATGCCTGCACCTTGATATTCTCTATAGGTTCCTTTTGTAAATTTACCCCACATTTGCAAATCGGCGGGCTGCGCAATATTGGCCTCATCTGGTTCTGCTTGTACAAAGTGAATGGAAGCATGTACTTGACCCACATGAGCCAACTGAAGGAAGAAAGCAACATACGCTCTGGTTTTCTTCAGAACCTGCTCTTTCACAACCTCATCACCATGGCTAAAGTCTAAGATTTCTCTGATATTTTCTAGTTGCAAGAAGCGCTCAATCTCATCTTCTAGCTCCTCTGGAGTCATTTTCATCTGCTCTGTTTTCATGTAGGTGTCAAACATAATGATGTCAGATACAGTGTGTCCCTTCTCTTCCATTGCTTTTGCCACTTCGAATGCTAGATTTCCACCAGCTGAATAACCTAGAAAAATGTAGGGTCCTTCTGGCTCCGCATCCAAAATCTGTTGAGTATATAGCTCTATGCGATTTTCCTCATCCAAATATTCAAATCCATAAAACGTAGCTTCCTGATCTAATAATTCCGCAATTCGTTTGTAGATAAAGATAAAACCATTTATCGGAGGAAAACAAATCACTTTGATATCGCCAGCTCGGTTTAATAGCGTCATATGGTTGTTACTCTCCTCCATATAAAAAGCAAAGGCCCGTTCTGCCATATATTCTATCGTTGGGTTTTCATACAGTAATTTTAATGGAATCTCTACGTTTAATTCTTGTGCCACTAGATTAATTATCTTCAGCATTTTTAGTGAGTATCCACCCAGCTCGAAGAAATTGTCCTTAATTCCGATCGGTTTTATTTCCAGTACATCCTCCCAGATGCTCACTAGATTAGCCTCAAGGGATGTTCTGGGCGCCACATACTCTTGCTTTGAGCGCAGGCTGTTCTCTGGCTTTGGCAAGGCTTTTCGATCGATTTTCCCATTAGGGGTTAGCGGCATTTTCTCTATCTGTATCACGTACGTAGGGAGCATATAGTCAGGCAAAGAAACAGAAAGGGCTTTTCTTACATCTATGTTTCCTATGTCTTCTGTAGCCACCAAATAGGCGCATAGCTCATTGATTCCATCCTTGTTTTGTCTAGCTATAACTACTGCTTCCTGCACAAAGCTACGTAACAGCAACTGCTCCTCAATCTCACCCAATTCAATGCGATGACCTCTAATTTTCACTTGGTGGTCTAGTCGTCCCATATATTCGAGGGTGCCGTCTGCCAGCCATCTAGCCAAGTCCCCTGTCTTATACATACGTTCTCCAGCGATATAAGGGTTGTCGATAAAGCGTTCCTGCGTTAGCTCCTGTCTGTTTAGATAGCCCCTCGCTACGCCTGCTCCCGATACATACATCTCGCCTGGGACACCGATTGGTAACAGCTTTCTCTCCTGATCCAAAACATAGATAGACAGCGTCGGAATCGGCTTTCCTATGTTGCTTGCGTGCTGATGAAAATCCTCTTCTATCAGCTCACGGAAGGTAGCATGGACCGTGATTTCGGTTATGCCATACATATTGATCAGTTTGGTCTGAGGATATTTTGCTTTCCATGGCTGTAGCTGTCTTGGTGTTAAGGCTTCACCGCCAAAAATGACGTACCTCATATTCAGATTTTGATCAGTGGATTTTACCTCTTCATTTATGATCTGATAAAATGCGGTAGGTGTTTGATTGAGTACCGTTACTTGCTCACTCTGTAGTAATTGTAAGAAGACTTTGGTATCTTGTGCCACCAGCTTAGGAACCACTACCAGCTTTCCGCCAAACAGTAATGCTCCGAAAATTTCCCATACGGAAAAATCGAAGCTAAAGGAATGAAACAGCGTCCAAACATCTTGATGGGTAAATGAAAATAAGGGGGTGTCTGGAAAGAATAAACGCACGACATGTCTGTGTTCAATCATGACACCCTTGGGATGTCCAGTCGTCCCTGAAGTATAGATGATGTACGCTAAGGATTGCGGTGAAATCGCGACAGACAGATTTTCACTAGCGTACTTCTCTAGGTTTTCATCACGTAAATGAATGATTGTTCCCGGATAAGTGGAAACCTTTCCTTCAGGTCTATCGGTAAGCAGAAGCTTCGCCCCGCTATCTTCTAGCATATAATGGATTCGATCCTGTGGATAAATCGGATCGATGGGAAGGTAGGCTGCACCTGCTTTTACAATGCCAAGTATTCCCACAATCATCTCCAAGGAACGCTCAACCATGATCCCTACGATATCGTTAGGTTCAATTCCACGCTCTGTAAGTGACCTTGCTACTTGATTAGCACGTCTATTCAATTCTTCATACGTCATACGTTGATCATCACATACCAAGGCTTCTCGATCCGAATGCTTCTTTGCCTGCTCCTCGAATAGTTGTACAATTGTTTTGTCCTGCGGATAACTGGACTGTGTCTGATTAAAGCCGAATATGAGCTGATTTTTTTCCTGTTCAGACAAGATCTCGATCTCCCGACTAGGTTGTTTCGGGTTGGACAAAGCTTGCTGTAGTAGTCGCAGAGCATGCTGAACAATGCGCTGTATCGTCTCCTCCTGATAACATTCTGAATCGTAATGCAGCTCTATTTCCAGGCTATTTCCCACAGCTCGAAATAGGAAGAGTGTTTTACTCTCTATGTTATCGATTTCTCCCACGTCATCATGTACGCTATCGAGCAGAACAACCGTCTGCATATTTATCTGTGATGGATCATTTATCTCTGGGTGTAGCATCCGTACAGCTTCTGCAAAAGACAGATTGGGATGCTGATCTGCCTCCATGACGGTTTGTTTGATTTTTCCCGCCCATTCGGCAAAGCTATCATTCTTCGTTCTAAATGTTCGCAGAGCAAGAAGATGGTTGGCTGTGTCCTCACTCCTTTTCATCTGAAAAGGGGGCATACCGACTAGAATATCCTCACTCCCTGTATAATGGCTAAGCAACAGCTTCACACCCGTAACTAGCAAAACGTACATACCAAACGCCGATCCATTGCTGGTTGCTATTACTTTTTCGGACAGCTCGGCAGGAAAGACCGCTTTATATACAGACCTAGTGCTCTCTTTGCGTGTTCTGGTAAAATCCTCTGGGAATCCACTCGCGACTACATTTCCTTGTAATTTGCCTAACCAGTATTGCTGTTCCTCTTGCCACTTTCCAGTCGTCATTGTACTTGATTGACTCAATGTGTCACGCATCCTTTTTCTCTCCTTATCAGATCGTGTAGGGAGAGAATGCCCCTCCCTTTTTTACCAGAGAAAAACCCTTACCTGTTAAAATGTAAACGTGAAGTCTTCCGTTATGGCACTCTCCATTTTTTTCGTTCGCAAAAAGGGAATCTCGTTTATGAGCATATCCTTGTTCGCTGTAACCATCCGGAGAAGCTCCACATAGTTCTGTCCCATCTGCTCAATGGTGTCGCGTTTAAATAACGCTGTGCGATACTCCCATGTGAAATGGAACCTGTCTCCTTGCTCCATTGCCTGCAAAGTAAGGTCGAATTTTGCAGTTTGATGCGTGTACGGATAGGGTATTAACGTTAGTCCATTTACTTGGCTTGTTTGCCAATCTGTATTTTGGAGTACAAATACTACATCAAAAAGAGGGTTGCGATTAGGAGTTCGCTCAGCCTTCACCTTTTCGATTAGCTCCTCAAATTGATAGTCTTGGTTCTCAAAAGCCTTTAACGAAGTCAATTTAGCCTCATCTAAATAAGCTGCAAACGATTTACTACCCTCTGGATGCATTCGAAGTACCAATGTATTCACAAACATACCGACGATCCGTTGAATATCATCATCTCTCCTGCCTGCAATCGGTGACCCAATCATGATTTCGTCCTGACCACTATATTGAGCCAGTAGCAGACCGAACGTTGAAAGTAAGATCATAAAGGGGGTTGTTCCTGTTTCCTCTGCTATTTGATGCACGAGGTGGGTTGTTTCCTGATCAAGAGTAATCGATAACTGATCTCCTGCAAACGTGAGAGCCTCCGGACGCTGGTAATCAAGTGGGAGTTGCAGAACAGGAAGCTCTCCGGCTAACTGTTGCAGCCAATATTCTTCTTGTTTCAAATAGGGGGCGGTTTGTTTCCAGAATTGCTGCCATACGGCATAATCCTTATATTGCAGTCGTAGTGCAGGTAGCTCTTCCCCTTGATAAAGTCGTACAAATTCATCCGTAAAGGTAGCCATGGAGACGGCATCTGAAATAATGTGATGAATGTCTACTAGTAAAAGATGACGGTCTGCCGCAAGCTCAATGAGACCAACTCGAAGTAAAGGCGGTGTCTCCAGATCAAAAGGCTGAATACATGCTTGGATCAATGCGTGGATATCTTCCTCAGCTACATGGTTGTTCCTCATATCTTCATATTGAATCGTAAAATCTGCCTTATCATGTACGCGTTGCATCGGTTCCCCGTGCACCATTTCAAAGGACGTTCGCAATGTAGCATGCCTTTGAATCAAGTGTTGAAAAGCTATTTCCATGCGTTCTCGATCTACAGCTCCCTCCAGCATTATCACAGCCAAAATATTGTAACTCACGGTAGCTCCGTCTAATTGATGAAGCAGGAAAAGTCGTTTTTGTGCAGAAGAAAGCGGATAGTATTCGCTCTCCTGTGCAGGCTGGATACCCTTGTGCACGCTTTTCTCCATTTCTGGAAGTAGTTTTGCCAACGATGCTATGGTGGGATATTGGAAGACTTTTTCAATTGGCAGTTGAACATGCCATTCTTTATGGACCTTAGCAACAAACATCATCACTTTTAAAGAATGTCCACCCAATTCAAAAAAATCATCGTAGATACTAATCGGATTGATTCCTAATAAGTCCTGCCACAGCATTGCCATGCGAGCTTCCAACAGAGTGCGTGGAGCTACATACTCTTGATTTCTAACCGCATTCCTTTCAGAGATGGATAATGTTTTTCGGTCAACCTTTCCATTGGGTGTAAGCGGAATCTGATCGATCTGGTACATATGAGTGGGGATCATATATCCTGGTAAAAAGATTGCTAGATCATCCTTTACCTTGGCAAAGGATAAAGCTTCCTCCGATACGAGATGAGCGCATAGTTCATGTTCGCCTAGAGAGCTCGTCCACACCGAAACCACGGCTTCCTTAACATATCCAAGCTCCCTGATTTTGGCCTCTATCTCCCCTGTTTCGATACGATATCCACGCACCTTTACCTGATGATCCATACGACCTAAAAACTCTACATTTCCATCTGGTAGCCACCTAGCTACATCTCCCGTTTTATACATCCGTTCACCTGATACATACGGGTTTGGGATGAATTTTTGCAGAGTCAATTCCTCCTGCTTGTAATAGCCACGCGCTACACCAGCCCCTCCTATGCACAATTCCCCCGGAATTCCTACAGGCAACAACTGATTCTGTTGATTGACGATATAGTAGCTCGTATTGGGTAATGGCTTTCCAATTGGGACATGGCTTTGCCCATTCAACCAACCAGCTTCCTCTTCAAAATAGCTAGACTCAATGCTAGCCTCCGTTACCCCGTAGGTATTTAAAATACGTATTGCTTGTCCAAACTTCTGTAATAAATAAGTGAAATCTTTGATCGATACGGTATCGGCTCCAAGCAGAATTAGCTTCAGATCGGGTAGCTCCAAGCCCTCTTCTGCAACATACTGCATAATGGGTACAAATAAAGCTGGAGTCGTATCAACCATGCTAATTTGATGCTTACGCATGAATTCATATAAAGCGGGGGGATGAATCCGAATGTCTTCTGGACAAATAATGAGCTGACCACCTGTAAGGAGCGCTTTTGCCATATCCCCAGCAAATACGTCAAATGAAAAGCTAGCCATTTGCAATAACTGACAAGGAGTTTGCTTCAGCTCGTACTCCTGCATCCAGGCATAGGCCGCATTCACATAGCCACGGTGTTCAATCATTACTCCTTTGGGATTTCCCGTTGATCCTGATGTGTAAATCAGGTATGCCATGTTTTCGGGTTTCGTAACACCAACCAAATTAGAGCCATCTGGGTGGTAATTCAATTCATCCTCGACATACAGGATTTCTTTCGTATATTCTCCTTTATTTATCTGAAGATGAGCCTCTGTCGCTCTCGTTGTAAATAACATCATCGAATCGCTATCCGTAAGCAAGTAGTAAATACGCTCGCTGGGATAATGGGGATCGATTGGTACATAGGCTCCACCTGCTTTTAATACCGCAAGTACGCTAATGAACATTTCGATAGAACGATCCATGAGAATACCTACAATACGCTCTGCCAGTACACCTTTTTCTCGTAGCGTTCTTGCCAGTTGGTTCGCTCTCTTATTCAAATCCCAATAGCAAATCGTTTGATCTCCCCACACGATCGCACTCTTATTAGGTGTAGCGATCACCTGCTCTTCGAACAACTGCGTAAATGTTTTGTCTTTTGGGAACTTCACCTTTGAATCATTAAAGCGTTCCAGTATTACACGTTTGTCTTTTGTCGAGGTCAATTCTAGCTGATCTATCAGTTGATTTGGGTTCTCGACAATTCCATGTAACAGCGTAATAAAATGCTCCATCAGACATTTCACGTACTTCTCATCATAGCGTTTTCTATTGTAAATAAAGTGGAACTGTAAGGAATCCTCTGGTGTCACCTTTACTGTAAAGTCATAGTGAGTCTGCTCAAAATAAGCATACAAATCCATTGTGTATCCCAAGGACTGGGTAGTTTGAGCAAGCCCCTCCACATCCAATGGATAGTTTTGATAAATAAACAGATGGTCAATTAGCCCCTGCTTGACTGGACTTAGCGCTTGAATCTCCGAGAAGGAACAATATTCATAGGGCTTGGCTTCTACAGCCTGCTTACTGACTCTTTTCAACAGCTCCAAAAACGTACTCTGATCATCCCAGCTTACCCGTAATGGATTGGTATTGATGAACAAGCCCATGATCCTTTCTACACCATCAACCTCAGACGGTCTTCCAGAAACGGTCCTTCCAAATACAGCGTCTCGCTTGCCGTTGTATTTGCCCAAAAGAACCCCCCATGCTGTTTGAAGCAGAGTTCCCGTAGTTGAGTGATATTCCTTTGCCATTCGTTGCAGCTGTGATGTGAGATTTTTCTCTATATACAAGGTGGTCTCTTCTTGTTCGTACTCCATACTCTCGTGTCCGTGCTCAATCCCTCGCTGTACATCCATCTCTTCCTTCTGTGATCCAGCACTCATCATTTTAGGTAGAGCGGTAGCCTCCTCGTACCCTTGGAGATAATGCTTCCAGAATCGTAGCGATTCTTCCTGATTTTGCTGTTCGATCCACCTCATATATGTATGGAACGGTACACCCTCATCTAATTCAGCCGATGTCTTTTGCTTAGCAGCACGATAAAACTCCAGCCACTCTTGTAAAATGATCTGCAAGGACCAGCCATCTATTTGAATGTGATGTGTACTTAACATGATGTGATAACAGTCGTTAGATAATGTTGAAATAACCAAACGCATCACATCTTGAGTAGGATCATAACCACGCTCTCGATCAGCGATCCGCTGGTTTTGTAAGTAATGGTGTTGCTCCTGTTCGTTCAAGTGAGATACATCTGCTTGCACAATCGGAATAACCCGATTTTTCAGAACAACCTGAACCAGTTTTTCACTTTTCGTATAGCGATACACCGTACGCAGAGTATCGTGGCGCTCCACTACGCGCTGTAGGCTTGACGCTAGCAAATCAACGTCTACCTGCCCTTTTAATCTCAACTCCAGTTGAATCAAAAAGGAGGAGGAATGGGATTTCAAAGAGCTGTGTACATACATCCATTCTTGAGATGGAGTTACCGAGTAGGCCTGCTGGATGTCACAGATTGGAATATCTGCTTCTACTTCCCTTTGCAATAGAGTAAGCTCCTCCAACGGAATCGTGATCAGTGGAGCCGTAGCTTTTGGCAGTTGAGCTTCTACCTTTTGTTCCATCAAAGACATTTCTCTAGCGGCATCTGCCAGAATAGGGAACTGGAATAAGCGCTTCATTTCTAAAGACATGCCTTTTGCCCGAAGTCGAGCCATCACTTGTATGGCCTTTATAGAATCTCCACCCAAATAGAAGAAATGATCACGGGCTCCGACCTTCTTCAGTCGCAACACGTCTTGCCATATCCCAGCCAGAATCCACTCTCTTTCATTTCTCGGCTCTACATAGACCTCACCTGTGAGAAGTGTATCTCCATCTAGTGTGGGTAATGGTAGACTTTTACGATCAACCTTACCATTTTGTGTCACCGGTATGCTCTTCACATACATAAAATACGTGGGAATCATATACATCGGCAGTGTTTTTGCTAATTCCTCTCTCAATACTCCAATGCTATGTTCTCGCTCTGACACAATGTACGCACACAGCTCTTGTCCTCCTTGTTCATTCTCGACAGCCAACACCACTGCTTCTTTCAAACCATCAATTTTGACCAACTGTGTTTCTATTTCTCCAGACTCGATACGATACCCTCGAATCTTCACCTGGTGGTCCATGCGTCCCAGATACTCCAATTGTCCATCAGGCAACCACCTAGCATAGTCTCCCGTTTTGTACATCAGCTCGCCTTTGTTTGTAAATGGATTCGGGACAAAACGATTTGCTGTAATCTCTGGGAGATTGAGATACCCTCTTGCCAAGCCAACACCAGACACACATAGCTCACCTGTCACTCCCACCGGTTGTAGTTTACCATGTGGCCCAACAATATATATTTGGATATTGTCGATAGGTCGACCAATCGGAACCAATGCCAAGGTATCTGTATCACAGTCATAGTAGGTCACTTCAATGGTCGTCTCCGTTGGCCCGTATAAATTATGTAGAGTAATGCCATACGGTTGCAAAAGCTCATGGAACTTGGCGACATGTTGGACCTTGAGCGCTTCCCCGCTAGCAAATACAAGCCGAAGATTTTTTACCTGCTCTTCTATCCCTGTTTCCGTGAGATAGTTGAGAAAAATATGTAGCATAGATGGTACAAAATGAATCACTGAAATGTTTTGTTGTTGGATAGTCTGAACAATCGTATCTGGGTCTTTTTCTCCTCCTGGGTGTAAAAAGCATACCTTTGCCCCTACAAATGACCAGCCAAACAATTCATAGACGGAAACATCAAATGTGTACGGTGTTTTTTGCAAAATCGTATCTTGCTCCGTAAGCGGGTACTTTTTCTGAGTCCAGTAGTTGCGATATATTACCGACTGATGTTCGATCATTACCCCTTTTGGATTTCCAGTCGAGCCGGAAGTATAAATCACATAAATAAGATGTTGAGCTTGTGCCCGTGGTTCCAGGTTTGTCCCATCCTCATTCGCATAGAGATCGGATTGTATGACGAGCTCCTCTCCCTCAAACAAGAAATGCTCGGCAAAAACAGGATGCACAAGCAATAGAGACGTTCCACTATCCTCTAACATGTACTGAATTCGTTCCTTGGGGGATTCGGGATCGATGGGCAAGTAAGCTCCACCCGCTTTAATAATGGCGAAAATACCTATTAGCATTTCTAAAGATCGCTCCGTCATAATGGCAACAATCTGATCAGGCTGCACTCCTTTCTTTCTGAGCCTTCTTGCCAGACGGTTGGCCTGTTCATTTAACTCGCGATAGGTGAGCTGTTTGTTTTCAAAGACCACCGCTACATGATCAGGTGTTTTTTCAACCTGTTCTTCAAACATTTGGTGAACCGTTTTGTCCAAAGGAATATCTACCTCTGTTTCATTAAAAGACCTGAGTAACTGCTTTTCCATCTCAGATAAGAGTTGTAGATTACCAACCTTTTTACTGGGTTCCTCTACGCCATCTTGCAACAGGATTAGAAGCTGTTCTACCATTCGTATAATTTCTGACTTATCAAACATTTCGATCTGATAATCTAGAGTGAGCATAATATGTCCGTTATCGATATTCTCTTTTACATGCACATTCAACGGATAGCCTACATGACCAGTAAAGAGCCATTCCATGCTATATGTAAGCTGACCCTTTTGCCCCCACTTCATGGGTTGGTACTCCATCACAATGGTAAAGAGTTCGTCCATTTCTCGATGCTTGGTTCGTAATTCTTGAATCAGCAAATTATAGGGGTATTTCTGATGTCGCAGAATGGAAACTTGTTTTTGGGTGATTTGGCGGACATAAGAGGCAAAGTCTATCTCATCATTCACTTGTGTACGAAACGGCTGGGTACTTACAAACATACCAAACATGCTCGCATCCGTTCGATTGGTCCGATTACCATAGAGTGTACCAATGGCAACATCATCGGATAATGAAAGCTTGTGCAAATAAATAGAGAGAGTGGCCAAAAATAGGGCATTCACACTAACCTGATGTTCTTTACAAAAGTCATGCATCAATGTCTGAAGTCGCTGTGGAATAGGAAAAGACTCTCTCTTTGCCACTGAACTTGACTGAAAAGAAAGGACTTGTTTTACTCCATTTACTTCAGGAAGACTGGAAAAAGCCTCATGCCAAAAACTCTCATCCTTCTGAAAGCGTCCGGAATTCTCATATTCCTTTTCGCTATCTAAATAAGAGAGATAGGAAGGTTGGACTTCCAACACTATCGGCTCGCCTGCAAGAAGCTGCACATAGTTATCCATAAAATGATTACAGAACAAATCTATGGACACACCATCGGTAATAAGATGATGAAATCGGCAATAAACCCACATTTCCTCGCCATGAATCTTATGAAGGGAAATCTCGTACAAATCAGAATAAAATAGCTCCATAGGAGTCTTCGCCCGAGTCTTGGCCCATTCTTCGAGTTCATTTATAGTTGACACTTCTTCAAGCTTATGAAACTCTAGCTTTTGGCTGTAGTCTATGAAAGGAAATTGCTGCTCCTCATAGTCTGCTAGATATTGCCTTGGTTCTGCTTGCTCTTTGTCCGTTAAACGAATGCGAAAGGCATCATGTGCGTAAATGGCTGCGTTTATAGCTTGGCAAAGTTTCGAATAATCAGACTCCCCTGTGATTTTTATAAACCCCGCCATGATGTTTACAGCAGTATCAGGATGCATCATCTCCGTGTACCAAATTCTTTTTTGGGGATGCGATAGCGCATAGGTTTTTTGCATCAGGTCTCACCCTTTTTTTAGGTTGGATGTTTTTTTATGATTTTTTCATTTTAGATTTTGGATTGGGCATACTGTTCATTTATAAATAAACATATTTTACCTGTATAATTATAACAAATTAAGAAGAAGGTACTCTATTAAAATATATTTTTACAGTGGGGTTGTTTGTTTCGGGGTTCACCGTACCGTATCTACACGCATAGATAGTTGTGAGGAGGCTAAACAAAAAAACGCCCAAATTTTAGGGATTCGGACCTAACCTTTCAAAAATGTTTACTTCTCAAAAATATCTTTATATTTCTCTTCAACTTCATCTTTTAGTTTTTGATAGTGTCTGTTTTCTGATGCAAAGCCTTTTTCCTTGCTATCAGACCCGTTAATATTAAACTTACCTTGGTATACCCCTAACAGACTATAGCTTTGACCGTCATGAGCTTTTTTTAAGAACAGAAGGTACTCTTTTCCTTTTTCCATAGGTGTAAAGCCCTCTATTGTTTCTAGATCGTCTTGATATTTAGAAGAGCTTTCTACATAGACAGCATCTTGAAGTACAGGAATAACCTTTGTATCAGTTTCTAAGTATAGGTAAAAGTTGGCTCATATTCTGAAAAATCCTTTTCAAGGTATCCCACTACAATATACTCTGCTTCATTTTCTAATGCTTCCACATTTTCATATCCTACTACTTTTGCTTCTATCTTTACTACTTTTGCTGGTGTCAAAAAATAAAACCCACTTGTTACTAATGCAACCGAACAAATAATAGTTCCAGCTAGCTTTTTCATGTTCATGAATTATTTCCCCCATTTCAATTTCAAATTCTTTTCATCATCTATCTGAATATCTGTACTTAGATGAACCGAATGCCTTAATCAAATCCGATTCTGTGTCATTACTATAAGGTGGACTTCTGAAATGGTTCGGCGCCATATTAATATGTGAACATGTTGAGTTCCATGAGCTATATTATTTATCGTGAAAACTAAAAACCATCCATTAAGGACAGCTTACTTAATAAACAAGTTATCAACTGCTCTTTGTCAAATGAGAAAGACAGTCCAAAACTTTTTGAAGGAAGTTTCGGACTGTCTTTGTGGTTTGTAGAAAAGTTTTTTTATTGGGTAATCTCCATCATCTGCTTCATGTCCTCCTGCGCATGTCCGATCAGCTTTACGTTAAACAAATCCTGCAGGACCGTGAGCACGCCTGGCTGAATAAATTCAGGCAGCTTTGGACCAATCCGGATATCCTTGATTCCCATGCTGAACAACCCGAGCAGGATAGCCACTGCTTTTTGCTCAAACCATGAAAGCACGATGCTTACCGGCAAATCGTTTACCTCGCAGCCAAACGCCTCTGCCAGAGCCGCTGCGATCTTGATTGTAGATACAGAGTTGTTGCACTGCCCCAAATCAATATAGCGGGGAATATCGGTTCCTGGCACTGTTCCAAAGTCCACATCATTAAAACGGAACTTTCCACAGGACGTGGTAAGAATAACCGTTTCCTTTGGTAAAGAAGTGGCCAATTCCCGGTAGTACTCGCCGCCTTTCCCCGGTGCGTCACACCCTGCAATCACGAAGAAGCGTTTGATCTTGCCTGCTTTTACAGCATCGATAATTTCCGGCGCTAACCCCAAAACCGTCTCGTGATGATATCCGGTGATTAAAGTTTGATCGGATTCGATTTTTGCTTCTGGCAAGGAGAGTGCTTTTTCGATCAGTGGAGAAAAATCGTCGTTTTCAATCTTAGTTACTCCCTCCAGCCCGGCGACATCATAGGAGTAAAATCTGTCAGCATAACTGCCTTTAATCGGCATGACACAGTTTGTTGTCGCAAGAATTGCCCCCGGAAACTCCTCGAACAGTCGTCGTTGGTCGTACCATGCTTTGCCGATGTTTCCTTTCAAATGTGGGTACTTTTTCAAGGCAGGATATCCGTGGGCAGGAAGCATCTCGGAATGAGTGAAAATGTTTATGCCCTTCCCCTCTGTCTGTTTCAGCAATTCCTCCAGCGCGAACAGATTGTGTCCAGTAACCACAATGCATTTGCCGTCGATTTTATTTTGCGATACGGTTACAGGCTGGGGAATGCCGAAGTGCTCGGTATGGGCTTTGTCCAATAGCTCCATCACCTTGATCGCGGCCTGCCCTACCTTCATCGCCATTTTTAGATGTTCGTCCAGATTAAAGTTAACATTAGTCAAGGTAAAATATAGCGCTTCCTGGGTGATGCCATCCACTTCGGAGTCGATATAACCCAGTTGGCGAGCATGCGTGGCATACGCCGCAATCCCTTTTAACGCGAAAATGATCGTGTCTTGAATGCTGGCCAATTCCTCTGTTTTCCCGCAGACACCGATCACCTTGCAACCGCCGCTTGGGGTTTGTTCGCACTGGTAACAGAACATCACGATCTCTCCTTTTTCTTCTGCTCTTTATGAGTTGATTATAAAGATCGGCCATCATATTCGATGTGATACGGCTCACAAAAAGGGTGGCGAAACAGTGACAAGCGAGTGGGTTCTAAAAAAACTAACCATTCGTGGAGTGGTCCCCCCTTGCTTATCTCAAACCTGACTGAATTATTTTTCCGTATGAAATTATATTGATGATATAGATTTAGATAATAACCACAATATGTTCCCTTGACTGACTGTGCTTTTTTATCAATGCAAAAATCCCCTTCTGCACCTATCGCAGAAGGGGTTAGTTAGTGAAAAGGGGTATCCCTTATTTCATTAAAATTCAATGCTTTTGATCTTTCTTTTGTCGTTCCTTCTTTCTATTCGAAGGGTTTGGTTATGTTTTATTTTCAATGATATTCTATGGTTTACTCAATTCTTTATGAAATTTTTTATTTTATCTCTGTTTTTTTCAATCATTGCCTTTTCAATCTCTTCATCATAGAAACAATTGTCCATTAATGAAAAATGTTGCTTACATTTTTTCTTTAAATACCTTTGTTTCTAGATCCAAAGAATTAACTATAGACGGGTTGTTTTTCGCTTAGACCAAGCGTCTGCGCTGTTGAAGTATGAATTTCCTGGAAATGCTCTGGGTTTTTCACTAGTGACACGCCATAAGAAGGAACCATTTCTTTTATTTTCGGTTCCCAATCTTTCATATGTTGTGGGAAGCATTTTTCTAATACTTCAAACATAACGTGAACGGCAGTAGAAGCACCCGGAGAAGCCCCAAGCAATGCAGCTATCGAGCCATCAGCGGCACTAACAACTTCCGTACCAAATTGAAGTGTTCCCCTGCCGCCGGCCTCAGTATCTTTGATAACTTGCACACGTTGGCCCGCTACCACTATATCCCAATCCTCGCTTTTGGCGTTCGGAATAAACTCGCGTACTTCTTCCATGCGCTTTTCATTCGATAACATAACTTGCTGGATCAGGTATTTTGTCAATGCCATCTCTTTTGCGCCTGCCGCCAACATAGTGAAGACATTATTCGGTTTTACGGAACCTATCAAATCAAAATTTGAACCAGTTTTTAAGAACTTTGGTGAGAAGCCGGCAAACGGTCCAAACAGCAATGATTTTTTGTTGTCGATATATCTTGTATCAAGATGCGGAACAGACATTGGAGGAGCACCAACCTTAGCTTTACCGTATACTTTTGCATGATGCTGCTCTACAACTTCCGGATTTTTACATACCATAAATAGTCCGCTTACCGGGAATCCTCCAATATGTTTTGATTCAGGAATACCGGTTTTTTGTAGTAAAGGCAGACTTCCGCCCCCACCGCCGATAAAGACGAATTTTGCAGTATGGTATTCGATTTTACCGCTATCGATATCAAGCACTTTTACTTCCCACGAGCCGTCGCTAGTACGTTTCATATCCTTAACACTATGCTTGTAGTTTATCTCGACGTTTTTACTCTTTAAGTGGTCAAACAATATGCGTGTTAAAGCACCAAAGTTGACATCCGTTCCAGAGTCGATTTTTGTTGCCGCTATCGGTTCATTCGATGTACGGCCTTCCATGATAAGCGGAAGCCATTCCTTCAGTTTTTCAGCATCATCGGAAAATTCCATCCCTTGAAACAGGGGATTGTTTGACAGCGCTTCAAAACGTTTTTTCAAAAACGTTACATTTTTTTCCCCTTGTACTAAACTCATATGAGGTATTGGCATGATAAAGTCCTGCGGATTACCAATCAAATTGCTGTTTACAAGATAAGACCAAAACTGTCTGGAAAGCTGAAACTGTTCATTAATTTTTATAGCTTTGCTAATATCTATAGATCCGTCAGATTTTTCGGATGTATAGTTAAGCTCGCACAGTGCAGAATGGCCCGTACCCGCATTATTCCATTCGTTAGAGCTTTCTTCTCCTGCATTTGGGAGTTTCTCAAACACTTTGATTTCCCATTCCGGTGCTAACTCTTTCAGTAATGATCCCAAAGTCGCGCTCATGACTCCGGCACCTATTAAGATAACGTCTGTTTTTTTCTGTATGCTACTCATTATAACCTTCCTTATCCCCTATATTGGCAAAAAAGAGAGGTAGGCGCTCCTGCTTAGGTGTCACAAAAAGCCAGGGGCTACCTAGGAACACACCTTTTCTGTCTCAATTATAACCATACCATAGTCTATTATAATTATTTATAGATTAAAATATCTACTGTTATCTGATGATTATAAACTATTTAAAGCTGGTAAAAAAGTGAGAACTCCGTCCACAAGGCCCTAGGAACACACAAAAACCAAAGCCTTAACCCAGCTTCTTGCAAGGGTTGAGGCTTTGGTTTGCCGTTATTAGTGAACCGACACCCTCTAATTTTCGCCGTTACTTGTGGTATGGCTCTGCGCTGGTTACGTAAAGGAACACCGTTTCACAGTGATTTCATGAAAACCATTCAGGCGTTTTACCACGCCAAAGTAACCGAACTCGATTTCAACAATCCCAAAGCTCCCGATAAGATTAATGATTGGGTAAACAAGAATACAAACGAAGTGTCTGTTTTTCTTGATAATTAAGGTATTTACTCAACTAACGGGATTCAATAGTTTAGTAAAAAGAGGTATTCAGGAACGTATTTTTCGTTCCTGAATCCTTGCGAATGGCTATTCTATTCGCAAGAAATCCGACACGAGGATATGCTGATTTAAAAAGATATATCCTCTCTTTGGTAAACAAATAGGCAACCATCCAAGCAATCATCTATGCATAGGAATAGTGTGAATATATCTATGGTTTTGGAGGTGATCATCATACCCGATTATGTAGCCAATTTGCGGGGAGAAAAAGGGGTTCCACCTGTACGAACAATGGCATTTGGGCAGGCTACTTTTAGGATTAGTGCGGATCAGCATAGAATCCCTTATCAGTTAAGCGTTTACGATATCCAAAATATGACGCAAGCTCATATCCATCTAGGAGGACCGCGAGAGAATGGACCGGTCGTTGTATTTCTGTATGGCAAGACACAAGGGATTAGCGTCGATCGGGGAACGGTGCAAGGAACGATCATGGCAAGCAATTTAGTGGGTCCGTTAGCGGGCAGACCATTGTCCGATTTGATTCAACAGATAAATGCCGGAAACACCTACGTCAATGTTCATACCGAGCGGCACCCCGATGGGGAAATACGCGGACAAGTGCGGGTGGTCATGCGGTAATAAGAGTAAACGGCGCAGCATACAAGCTGCGCCGTTTGATCGAGAGGCTTTTGCTTTTAGTTTCTTTGCCTGATATTTTGAATATCTTCGTACATTGTCTGGCGACACAATAATGGTTCTATAACTGAGCACTCAAACCTTAACCTTTAAGGGTTTTTATTTTTAAGAACCAAGTTTGTGTCGCAAATAAAACGACACAAACATTATACTTTAAGAGCAATAACGCTTCCGCTAGGTACGGTTTTATGAATTAGCCGAGAACACTCGTCATTTTAATCATGAGATGAAACGGCTTCGGAGAAAGCGTGTCTTCTGACACGTTAATTGTCCGACTACTTCTTTGAATAACTAACAAGAACAGGTATACTAATCTTGTATAGATTGCTCATTGAAAACTGAATGTATGGGGTTGCCATAAGGAATGCTTTGTGACGTAAAACATTCAAGCACCTTCGTCCTCTCTGACCGAAAAGCGAAAACCAAGCAGTAGGTCAGAGAGAAGAGTCCAACGTACACTTTTTTTCAATAACCGTAGGGACTACGGGGATAGCCTGCTAATTCTCACTTCGTTGGATGTGATAGCGCAGGAATCTCGTGGCTTTAGCCATGAGAGGTTCAAGGAGACATGTCATCACGACAAACGCATTAAGCTAACGGATCAAGTCCGTGGGTTGATAATGTCCGTTTCGTAAAAGAAGAAAAGATAAGTGATACCGAGGCCTAATTTACAATAGAATACGAATTACTAACTTCTGAAGGAAACTACGGTAAAGGCCAAAAAGTAGTTACGGTAAAAAAGAACCCAGAACCATATAGAAAGAACTGGTTTATAACTGAAATTACTACATATTATAATGAATATGAGGCGTTTACTCCTGCCGAAACAGTTATTAGATAAAAATCAATGGGCCTTGGATCATATCTATTTAAGCATTGATCTAACGGGGATCGTTGGTTCAACAAAAACAGCGGCGAACAAAGGCTTTATTTTATAGTCTTTGTTCGCCGTACCGTATCTAAGAACATAGTTTGTTATGAGCAGAAGGTAGTTTATTACTGTTTGAAACTTTAACCCATGAATCCTCTATATTTCAAGAATCATGGGTATTTTTTTTAGTTACTAGTCCTCTATTAATGAAGAGGCTACACTTTGTTGGTTAATCTTACAACTAACACACAGAGCTTATTTAACACAAGTAAAAACGTCCGAGTTTTGGGGATTCGGACGTTAAGTTTACTCATATGAATTATCAGGAACCATCTATAGAGACTTCATTTTATTCTATAGCTCTTGCCAACCACCAACATAAGTACCATCACCACGAACTAGTAATTCTCCTTTAAGGCTTATATTTTGCAAATTAATTATGTCTCTAATTCCCCAACTTAATTTAGCATTAACTATCGCTCTTACGTTTTTGCCCTCTGGGTCATTATAATAGTTTTCGTGATCAAGATGCCAAGCATTTAAAATATTACTCGTTTTCCACTTTGTATAAGGATTTTTTTCGTACCATGTAACTTTTTCTTTTTTGATTTTTACTTTTTGATAAAGTGTATAAGTCCACAACTCAACCCCAATTGCGCTTTCTAATGTATAGGTCGTGTAACCGGTAACTTTTTCCTCCTTCTCCTCTTTTGCTTGTGTACTAATTCCTCTATTTGAGCTTGGTTCAGTAGTCATATGAGTAGTCACTCTGATTTTACTTCCATCCTCAAACTCATGAACTTTTATAGCTTTTTCTCCATCAATCTTTCCTGATGTTTTTAGTTCCCCTTCTGCAAGAGCTTTTTTAATCTCTTCAGCTCTTAATGCTTGTACTACTGTTCCATCTCTGTTTAGCGCACCAGATTCCATTAAAAAGGATAATTCTTTTGTATTTTGAGGAATGGTTTGTTTTGTTTCATTCTCTGTTGCAAAAGTCGGTTGAACTAAACCAGTAACTAACACAGCAGACATTACAATAGAACTAATCAATGATTTTTCCATTAAAATACACTCCTAATTTTTTATTGTTTATTTGGAACAAAGTGGTAAAATGTTTTTGAGGTGATGTTAACGTGAAAGCATTTTTTTTTAGACCAAGCGTTTTAGTTTTTTTAATAATTCTAGTTATAGGAATTATTAATATCGCTCCAACAGATTTTTGGATGGCTTTTTTCAAATTACTTATTTTTTCAACTGTAATTGCTCTAGTTATTGAGTGGATAAGCTCATTCTTTAATAAAAGGTAAGACTCTTAAAACCTTCATTTCTGTACATCTATAATGTCATCCTCGATAAATGAATCACCCCATATTAACATGTTGTAAACCTCCTAGAGGTCTTTAGTGAATAGCTGAACCACGGCTAATTAACTTATCCCAACAGGGTTTCGTAAAGTTTTCCGTACTGCCTATTCATATCGACCAACTAGCATCTAATCTTCTGAAACATAACGATGTACTCATCTAGTTGTTGGCTCATTTGTATTACGGTTGGGTGTAAAAATGAACCTTTTAATTGAATACAACTGTGCTAATTCTTGGCGTAGGACTTCAATAAGCTTCTGTAAAATCATGTTCTAGTTGGGAATTTTCTGTTTTCATATTCTGTAAGTGAGTGTTAAAATGGTCTTGAGTAACAACCTTTGTTGCTCAAGGTGGGGGTGTTCCCGTAAGTTTAGCGACAGTGGGAACGCCCTTTTGTATCATCATAAAGCAAAAGCTAATAGCAACCACCTCCCTTTTTCCTCTTATGTATTATTTTACCATTAGTTGCAGGGACTACCTTTATTTTTTTCTCGAAGAAACGCCTTTACATTTTGTTAAGAAATGCAAATTTTCATAAAAAAAAGACGCTATTATGAGCGTCTGAAAGTTTCAAATAATTAATGACCGGGGTCTCCTGTATATACTTTGATGTGTCCTGAAACTACTTGATTCTCGGTTTGCCTTTCTATTGAAAATAAAAACGCCAATGACAATGAGGCTAAAATTACGGATGTTGCTACTACTATCTTTTTCATTACACTACCACCTTTTTATCATTAGACTTCTTGTTGATGACATTATAAACCTCAACCAGCTTCCCTAAAAGGTCTAAATCAATTGGTTTTTGATATAAATAATGTATTGATAAAATTTCACCTATAGCATGATGAATATCTTCATTAGAGTTAATTTGCTCATAAGATACCACACTCCTTAAATAAGAAGATATTGCATCATTATACTTACCGATTTCGACTTGCCAAGCGCTTTTTAGTTTAAAAAATCTTCCTATTTCTCGATGTTTATGAGGTGTATTCACACCCAAACAGATTGACTTTTCTTCTGTAGCTAATAATGTCTGTATTGATTCTAACTCTCCCAACTTAAAAAATGATTCCATCAAGTCATTTAAGATATGAACACGAGTATCATCTGTAGCCTCTAATAAACACTCTTGAAGAATTGGAATTGACTTCCCATACTCACCTTTTCCAAAATATATGTTAGCTCTTATGAATTTAGAACGCTCCTCAATGAATGTATAGTTTAAACTTTCTGACACTTCTAAATGCTGCTCTGCGGACTGAAAATCTCCAGTATGAATAAAAGAGTTGATCATTGCATAAATTACTCTTTGCTTAAGCGTACTTGTCCCTAAATCTGAATTGTATCCTGTTCGACCAAGTTCAATGCACCTGTCATATTTTTTTATATTATGAGCATGTAACGACATTCTAAAATAGAATGTTATCTTTTCTTCTTGGGAAAGAAAATCAACATAGTGCAGAACTTCTTCTCCTACTTTAAACGATTCTTCCAAACGTTTTAAATCTTCTCTCTCAATTAAGTATTTTTGATACAACCCTTTGGCTATGTAATAGGGTAGTCCATGCACTCTGGCGTACGCAACAATAATGGTATAAAGAGTTACCTTTGCATCGTTGTTTGTACTAGTGTTTGCAAGTGTATACAAATGGTCTAACGATGAGCATGTTTCTTTCCTAATGTTTTCTAGGAATTTGATTGCTACTTTATTAATCAAAGAAGGATTGGAAATTTCAATAGCCTCTGATAAAAAGTCATCATATAATCCATAACGGCGTTCTATCTGGATGCTATATTCAATTATGTCTTCATAGGGAATTTTTAAAACATCTGCGATAGGTTTCAAAGTCCTCAACTCTGGACTTTTTGTTTCACCACTTTCTATTTTAGAAATAACCCCTTTACTGATCCCAGTTATTCTGGACACTTCTGACAAACTGATGCCTATTTCCACTCTTTTTCTCTTTATCAGTTCCCCCAACGTTGTGAAAGTTAAACTTACACTCATGTTAATCCCCTTCCATAATTTATAAACCTATTGATTCCTTTATCAATCTTAACTTGATTCTGACTTTATTGTATATATTTGTAAATAACAACAAAAAATAATAGATTGATTTACTTTCTTTTATAAAAGGGATATTAAAAGTCGAGGATTATTAATATCTCTAATAAAATATTTCTTTCATTAAAGGGTACCAAAAAAGAGGAGTACGGACTATATTAGGTAAAAATCTAAATCCAATTTATGTAAATGGTGAGCATGAACCAATTATAGACCTCGATACATGGCACAAAGTGCAAAAGAGAATGGAACAAACTGTTGGAAAATCATCGAAAGTATTTACAGGTCATTTCCCCCTGACTGGATTGTTACGTTGCCCCATGTGTAGTCATGCAATGATTTCACATAAGGTCAAAAAGTCCAAGTCAGATACATACTACATTCGATATTATCAGCAATTTTCACGCTAAAGGATCAGCAATTTGTAAATCAAACTTAATCAACGTTGATTATGCAGAAGAGACAGTGTTTAAAAAACTTGAGGAAATAACAACTAATAAAACTCTACTGGATGGTATTATACAAAAGGTTAACTATAAAATTTCAAGAACCACTAGTCCAACAACTTTCTTATACAGACCAACAGATAAGTAAAGTAGAGGCTAACATTCAAAAATATTTCATGCTCTTTGAGAGAGACAAGGTTTCTTCTTATATCGTTAAAGAGAAGCTTGAGCTGTATGAGAAGGAACTTGCAACCCTCAAAAAAACAAAGGAAACCATGAATTATCCAAACCTATGATAAAAGAAGTTTCGGTAGATCAGATACAAAACATTCTTACTAATTTCTCACAGGTACTTTTTACGTGTCACCTGAGAAACAAAAAGATTTACTGCACTCGATTATCAATCGTATTACAATAAAATTTTCTAACAACATTAAAGAGCGTTGTATCGAGAACATTGTGTTGTTCTTCGATACATCTCTCCCTATAAACATTGTGCCTATTTATGGTACGGTTTACCTTACCATCTCATCCTATTTCCAAAACCTGTAACTGACCCTTACTGGAAAGGGAAAAATCATAAACTAAAATAATGCTACCTCAAGAAATGGGTAGCATTATTTTGTACTACTAGTAAACCATGACAAAGCGTCAACTTGATTGAGAAAAGCAGAAAGAACCGTTCCAAATTTCTCTAATGCTTATATATCAAGTACCGCAAAAGGTTCGGTAAGGTGTTGTTGACGTAGGCAGTGTGGAGTATTCAGCCTGTTCGGTGGAGTGCGCGTAAGGGTTTGAAAGAACATCCAAAAGCCGTTCCATCACGCTGTAGTCTCCTTGTTCCACTGCGGCTTCTAGTGCCTCTTCTACCCGGTGGTTCCGTGGGATTAGCGCAGGATTGCTGTCCCGCATCAACTGATTCGAGGAGTCTTTCGATTCCTGCTGTCTGCCTAATCTCGCCTGCCATAGCTCATGCCACTGAGCGAATTCTGGGGTCTCAAATAGGACCGTATCCTCCGGCGTATCAAAAATTAATGCGCGGAAGGTATTGGTATAGTCCGCACGATGCTTCTTCATCATACTGAGAAGGTCATTAATAAGGGATTCATCCTGTGTCTCTTCGTTAAAAATCCCCAGTTTTGCTCTCATTCCCGCGAGCCAATTAGAGTGATACAACTCAGTAAAATCTGAAATCTTATCCTGGGCCAGTTTGACAGCCTGCTCCTGATTATCATGCAACAGTGGCAATAGGGTTTCAGCAAATCGCGTAAGATTCCATCCAGCAATAAATGGCTGATTGCCATAGGCATAGCGTCCTTGAATGTCAATGGAACTAAATACCGTTTCCAGATCATAGGCATCCATGAAGGCGCAAGGACCATAATCGATGGTTTCTCCGCTAATGGTCATGTTGTCGGTGTTCATCACCCCATGAATAAAGCCAACCAGTTGCCATTTGGCAATAAGCTCAGCCTGACGCTTGATCACTTCCTGAAGTAGCGAAAGATATCTGCTCTCATCAGCTTCAACGTCTGGAAAATGACGCTTTAGTGTATAGTCAGCCAGTATCCGGAGTTCCTCAACTGTGCCCCATTTTGCAACGTATTGAAAGGTACCGACGCGCAGATGACTGGCAGCCACACGGGTCAGAATTGCACTAGGTAGCTCGGTTTCGCGGATTACTGACTCACCAGTTGTCACCACCGCTAGACTACGGGTGGTAGGAATACCAAGCGCATGCATGGCTTCGCTGATGATGTATTCGCGTAGCATCGGTCCAAGTGCCGCTTGACCATCACCCCCGCGGGAATATGGAGTCCTACCTGAACCCTTAAGCGAAATATCAACCCTTTCACCTTGGAGCGGGATCTGCTCTCCTAGCAGCACAGCTCGGCCGTCCCCTAACATGTTAAAATGCCCGAATTGATGCCCGGCGTAAGCTTGAGCAAGAGGCGAAGCACCTTCGGGAATCTGGTTTCCAGCAAGCACCGCTACGCCATCTTCGCTTTGCAGCGCCTGAACGTTCAAACCCAGGGATGTTGCCAACTGATTATTTAGAATGATCAACTTCGGTGAGCGTACAGGAGTTGGGTTAATGCTGGAAAAAAATGATTTTGGCAGTCGGGCATAACTGTTGTCTAAGTTCCATCCTGTTTCTTTACTCTTTGTCATAGTTTCTCCTTTTCTTCTTTTGTCTTTTTGTATAATAGTTTTTTCTCTCATATGAAACAAAAATCATAAGCATTTTATGTTATTTTAGTTATCTACATTCTATAAAACTCAATGCAGCCCCTTTTTAATGTCTACTTCTACCAATTTATTATACCGTTTCCACACAAAGATAAGCACCTTTAAGTAAAGTTGATTGCCTGTCACTGCCCGGGATTTGACGAAAACATCGGCATACTCCCGGATGGTGACAGGCACCATTATATCTTCGCACGGCCCCTAGATTTGAATTGAAGCAGATACCCTTAATGGGATCATTTTATTATGTGAATCAATTTCATAAATCAGAGCCCTACGGGCCCAAGAGTTTTTGAGCATAGAAAAAGGAGTACCTCCCCAAATCTCTAATAAGTTAAGTGCGACCCAAACTTAAGAGGTGGTGGTGACTCCCAATGTCTATTATAAAACAAGGAAGCCTATTTGATATACAGGAATTATTCGACTTAGAACCTCCCAAACGTTTTGAGGCTATTTTCTCCACTCTTGACATTGAACCGCTTCTTTTCTCTATTTCCAAAAAGTCGATCTATGGTGCTCCTACCGAGTTGAATTATGCTGCCATGCTATATTCTCTGGTCGCTCGAATCGTAGAACGAATTCCCACTGTGAAAGATTTACGAAAACGACTAAAACATGACTTTATCTTTCGAATGGAATGCGGTTTTCTGTTTTCTGACAATCTTCCTTCCGAGGCATCGTACTCTCGTCTCGTTCAGAAGCTTTCTGAAACAGCACACCTCAATAAAGTCCAAGACAAGTTACTGTTGCAAGCGATACAGGAAGGGTTCATAGGCGATGAAGCAATTGCCATCGATGCAACCCATTTTGAATCCCGTGATCGAGGTGTGGCAAAAGAAAAAAAGACGAAACCAGAATTGAAAAAACGTGGACGTAAATCAAAAGCAGAAAAAGATATCTACGACAAGCAAAAGCAAGAAAAGGAAGCCCAGAAGTCCTTATATGAAAAAACCATTGCAGCTCAACTGGATGTGACGTTGGAGGACCTACGGTACCAAGTTCCTATCAAACCTGCTTGGGGAATAAAGAAAAATAGTGATGGAAAGAACATGTTTTGGTTTGGATACAAAGCTCATCTTGCAGTCAGTACGAAAAGTCAATATATTCTTTGCTCCCTCATGTCCTCTGGAAGTATGAACGATGGGAAAGCAGCGATTCCTTTGTTGAAAGGAATTCAAACTGTCCTGCCCAATCACATGCGATATGCAATCATGGATGCGGGATATGACTATGTCCCGATCTATCAACAAATCGGACGAATGAACGCACAAGCGATTATTGCTTACAACAAGCGGAATGAAGGAGAAATGGTTGGATTCGATTCACATTTTGCGCCAACTTGTGTCCGAGAATGCTCTTATCGTTACGACAGTTATGATAAGAAGTACAAAACGTTGAAATTTGTACGGCCAAAAGAATGTAAAGACTGTCCATTGAATCAGGATTCTCTCTGTCAAAAAGTCTATAAAATTAAGGCTGAAACCGATCTTCGAAAGTACACCGCGCCAGCCAGAGGAACAAAAACGTGGGAAGAACTATATGACCAGAGAACAGCCGTAGAGCGAGTACATGCTTATTTGAAGGAGTTCTTTCAGCTAAACAATGTCCGATATCGCACAGGAAAGAGGGCAAAAGTCCATTTTGACTTGGTTACTCTTGTTTATAATGCATCCAAGTTAGCAGTGGATCGAATTCGTAGGAACTGGCAAGTAGGATGAAAGTAGCAGCTTAATTTTTTCAAAAAAACAGCATTAATCCCGTAGGGATAGTCTAATTATTTTTGGAAAAAGCCTTTATGAAATTGATTCATGTATCAAATTAAATGAAATAATTTACTTACTACTCCACTTGTGATATGGTTCACCGTACTGTATCTAAGAACATAGTTGGTTATGATCAGAAGGTAGTTATTACTGTTTGAAACTTTAATACTAATGAAGAATACCCATGAATCCTCTATATTTCAAGAATCATGGGCATTCTTATTAGTAACTAGTCCTCTATTAATCTTACAACTAACACACAGAGCTTATTTAACACAATAAAAACGTCTGAATTATGGGGATTCGGACGTTACAACGTTAAGTTTACACATATGAAATTATTGGGAACCCTTGTGTATTACTTTGTTTTCGTGACTACCAATTTCCAAATGTTAAACCTAGTCTTGTAATTCTTCTAGTGTATTACCGATACGAACTGATAGACTGCCAGACATTTTATCTTGACCCGAAGTAAAGCTCCAAGGTTTCTTAATCTATTTCGCTTTTGTTTTCTGCAATTTTTACTGATACTTTACCAGACATATTTTCAACTGATGTAACCGAAACTGTATACAGATCAGTTCCCCAAGCAGAACTACTTTTCTCATCAAAAACTTTGTTAGGTTTTACCATTCCACTCATAACCTCTTTATAAGTATAAGATAAATTTTTCCAGTTGTAAGTTATTATGATATTATTTTATTTTTCAAGTAATTATAGAGTTCATCGTATCTTATTAACAAAGCGTAAATTAACGCAAATGCTACAATTCCCATTGGTGAAATAGAAATTCCTGAATACATAGCTTCTAAAAAAGATACTGAAAAGTAGTAAAGCACGAAAGATACTACAGTTTCTAGAAGTCTTAATTTTATGCCACTTACAGCTAATTTTGTATTGATCACGGAAGTGATAAAACTGGACAAAAAAGATGGTATTATCAGTAGATACACGCTTACCGAAAAAGAAATCACAGAAAAAAAGGACTCTATTCTTATGTCAAATATTAGAGACATTAAACAGAAAAATACAGCATGGATTAAAGTGCCAACTGCGACACCAGCTACGACTATTCCAAGAATGTAAAAGAAAACAGAAGCATTTAACCAAGGATATCTCTTCATTTTCATCTCACCTTCCTTGTTATGATTCAATTAAATTATATGAACCAGAAAATGATATCAGTAATATCCTTTGCTACATCCTCTGGTACGTTAAATCTCTTTAATGCTTTTATCATAGCCTTCTTAGTGCCAGCTTCCACCATTTCGCAAGCATCTGCAATTTCTCTTGAGTACTTCCTTACTAAATCCGCCTTAGATTTGCTCCATAAGCCTATGGTCTTCTCAAGCACCCATCCACCAGCTCTTACGATTTTACCGAAACCTTTAATAGCTTTAAGAGTGGCGCTGACAACCTTTTGTTCTTCGATAATACCTTTGTGTGTTTCTAATGGGACGATCTTCTTGGTTTTTAAGTCTAAATAGACATCTGCTTCAATTATGACAAGTCTAAAGTTTATCGGGTCATAAACTGTCCTTCCAGCAGAATCAACATACCAGCCTGTTTTTTCATCAAACTGCATATTATGTTGACTTGGATCAAAATATTCTGTATCTTGCACTACATTTGTACTAGTAGATGATGCGGTAACAACGGAAGTAAAAGTTAAAGATAAGCATGGGCTGAACTTTTCGTTCTCCCCATTCTTGACTCTTCTTTTCTTTCAACAACTTTTTCTTTTCCAAATCCCACAAATTCATAAATAACACTTCACATTAGGTGTAATATCATACTGGCTTTGATACCTTCATGAATAGCTGAAAAACGGCTCATTTTATCCCAAAGGATTCCGCAGGTTTCCGTACAGTCTATTCTCATATCCGACAAACCTGTTTAATGTTTTGTAAGCTTTTGAAAGGCAACAATAGACTCATCTAGTTGTTGACTCATCTGTAATACTGTTGGACTTGAAAACGAACCTTCTTTACAATACAACTGCTCTAATTCTTGACGGAGGCGTTTAATAATCTTCTTAAATCGTTTGTTAATCTGAAACTTTCTACTTTCTTCACTTGTAAGTGAGTGGTAAATTAAACTTGAGAAACATTTTTTGTTCCTCAAGGTGGGGGCGTTCCGATGGTGTGCAAACTAATGGGAACGCTCCTTTTAGTTAACAAATCATATAATCCGAAGATGATACCCCGTCCCTTCCTCCTATGTAATATTTTACCAATCGTATTGTTTTTTTCTGCAAAATAAAAAAAATCGAAACGTTCAACAAAATTTTACAAATTATTACATAATCCGCACTTTGTTATAAATAAAAAGGACACCACTCTTTTAAAAAGTGTGGCGTCCACTGAAAAATTCCAGATGAAATGAAAAATTCCAGATGAAATGAAAAATGGTTTTCCTCAGACTGTATTATTTCTCTGATTAGTTCGATATTTCTTGCTTTAGATAGAGCTTCTAACAGCCTGTTTAATCGATACAAGCGTCTAATGCCTTTAACCTCTTCTAAACATACCTGCAACAAAGGAATGGCTTTTTCATAATCACCTCTTTGTGAAAGAATAATCGCTCGATAATAATTTATACATTCAATAATAAAACGATATTCCTTTTTTTCACATTCATCTAAATGTGAACGCAGACTAATATGGTCTTCAAGTTCTGCGTAAGAGTTACACATTGCCAATGCTACACTTTCTTTAAGATCATTATTTTCGTTTTATCCTCATTCATCCCCGTTTGACCTAATTTAATACACTTTTCATACTTTTTAATATTATGTGCGTGAAGTGCCATGCGATAATAAAAAGTTATCTGTTCTTCGAGGGATAAAAAGTCAACATAGTAGGCTATTTCTTCTCCGTCTCTCAAAAGATGATGGCATCTATTATCGTAACGTAAAATTCTTCATCTATGGCGGAGCTATTGAAGTGTTCAGCCTCGGATAGATATTTGAGGGTAGGGTGTGAATGTAAAATATTCCCCCTCCTTTAGTCAATGGGTTCAACTAAAGCAAAAAAAGCCATCCTTTCAGGACAGCTTATCTCATAACAATTCTAAATTGCTCTACTTTTTATTAATCACTTGCATCATTTGCTTTTGTTCCCATTGTTGAATTAATTGATAAATGGGTGATTTTTTTTGTTCTGCTTGTTTTTTAGCCATTTCTGCTTGTGTCATAATTTGATTAGGTTTATTTACATTAAGTTGATAATATTTTGTATAATATTTCATTAATTCATCCAAGGTAATTCCTAGTTGTTTAGCTTTCTCAGCAGTAGATATCTCAGACACAGCTACAGTTGCACCAAAGTTAGCTACATTTGAGTTAACTGCATTTGAGATACTTACATTTGATGGAGTACCTACATTTGTTTTGATTTGACCAGTTACACCTTGAGATGCAAAAGCAGAGCTTGCCATAGCGCATAGAGCAAAAACCATTGTAGCTGCCATTAGTTTCTTTTTCATTGAGAAACTCCTCCTAAATGTTTGGTGTTTTTGAAGGTATATAAAGTGAATTTCATATGTTCATGTCCTTCGTTGTTTATAATGTATCAGTTCATTCTGGAGTTTATCTGTAGTTAAAATGGAGTCTAGATGAACTTAATAGTTAGAAATAAAAACGAAGCAGAGGAGCTATTCAATGAGAAGAGGGATGAAGAAGACATTATGATGGTGTCTATTAGTCGAATCGTAAATTCTTCATCTAGGGTGGAGCTATGGAAGTGTTCAGCCCCATATTGGACATGCAGAATGGATGTAAACTATCCCCCTTCCAAGAACTATATCCAGTCATCATGAAACAGAAAAAGCCATCCATGTAGGATAGCTTACTTTATAAACAAATTCTCAACCGCTCTTTTTCTGTCTTCTTCTGTTGGCTTGCTATAGCGTAACACCATATCCGCTGACTTATGACCGCTCAATGATTTAATAACATCTATATCCTGATTGTCTCTTATCAATGCTGTAAAAATACGTTGTTGTCGATTACTTAGAAATAATGCATCGTTACTGTCAGATCGTTCCTCTACGTATCTATTTATTGCCCTTCTTACTTCTGCATTCAGCGGAATTGCTCTTTCTTTGTTGCCCTTCCCTGTTCTTACCGTTCGTTCTCCTTTACGTTCACTACTTTCAACGTCTGATTGATCAAGATTGACAAGTTCACTTACTCGTAATCCTGTGTACAGCAGAGTTACCACAATTGCAAAATCCCGCTTGTTTCCTGTCCTTTCTATTTCTCTCATTAACTTATTGTATTCGTTCCTATCCAATGCTTTAGGAGCTTGTAGTAAAGCACCCTTCCGCTAATTAAATCTCTATTTTTTATCTCTTATTTCTTCTAAAATTTCTATTACACGATCGTTTTGTTTTTCAATTGACTTTAATCTTTTTTCGATTATGCTTGAAGAAAAAAATACAATAAGTACAATAGCTATTCCAGCAAATAATCCCAATGCTTTTCTCCTCCCATAAAATGGTCTCTTTTTATTATCAGCTTACTACATTATCTTGTTCAACTAATCCTGCCACGTTAGTTCAATGATAGGGTAAACAACCGCTAAAGTAAAAGTTAATTCGCTTAGAATCGCCCTCACAGACACTATGAAACCCAAAAAGGTTTGAAATTTTTCTCGTAAGCACCAGACAGCCACATATTTCCAATTCGTGCCATAGGGTACGATGAACCACAGTAAAGCATTACTGTTCGACATGGTAGAGATTTCCCATATAGTATCCAAGTTAATTCAGGATTCTTGAATGCAGAAATTAAGGTCAGAGGATTCCATGATACTACACTCCCAACTAGTATTACGGTGCGAGTAAGAAGAATTAGTGATATGCATGATAGGGTTACGGTGAGGAATCCGCAATATGAAGCAGATGCTGGCTATGTATTTATTTCGTAGGACATATTGAGGTTTAGTAAGCAAAAGAAATAGACCTCCTTGAACTTAGCAGGCTGAGAGATCAATCTCACTTTTGATACTTAAGTCGCCTCTTTGAATGGACAATTTTTTGTATGACTTATTATAACAAAAATAGGTTTCGTAGCAGTTCAGGAAGAAAAACGTCCGAATTTTGGACGGTAAATTAATTTTACAAGTTTTCACTTTATATACTGACCGTGAATATAATAATTTTCAGTGGTGGTAAACCGTAATCTTATATGACCTGCATAGTTCCCTTTCACATTAATGAAATTATAATTAGAACCAAGCCCAAACAGCATCTTTTTTATCATTCATCCACTATAAACTATTCCTATAGATCAAGAATAGAATTAGTCCGATAATATTGAATGAAACACCACCAATAAATAATTTGTTAGATTTCACCTTTACTACTTCATAATAAGTAAACAGAAGAGAAATAAAGTAAACCATTATCAAAAAATTAAAAACTAATCCCCACTGTAACCAGTAGACACTGCGATACCAAGGGAAAAATCTACTACTATCAACAAAATAAATCCTAAATTTGCTATTATAGATAGAACAAAAAGAAGTATTACAATTTTTCATAACAACAGTTCCCCTTTTAGAAACCCTACCCCCTAGGAGGTAAGGTTTCTCACATATTAATTGGATATATTAAATGTCCAGTTTGGATAAATTCCCCACAGATATTTAAATCCTTGATTTTTCATGTAAGTAACGGTGCTAAAATCCCTACTATCAACGGTTCCAAATTACCTATAAATAACGGACAATAGCTATAAAAACTTTCACTGTGGAGTAGAGAAGCTATGGTCAAGATTGGGGAATTTTTTATGATTAGAGAGTTACACCAAAAAGGATGGACACAAAAAGCTGACAGGATTTGATCCTAAAACAATACGTAAATATTTATATCAAGATAAACTGCCCGAAAAAGCACCAGTTGAAAAGCAACCAAGTAAACTTGACCCTTTCAAATCCTATATTCTACAAAGATTAAATGAGGGAACAACAAACTGCTCAGTTTTACTTGATGAGATAACAACGATGGGTTATCAAGGCAAAGTAACAATTCTAAGAGACTTCGTAAGACTTTACAGGAAACAGCCGAAAAAACAAGCAACCGTAAGGTTTGAAACACCACCTGGAAAACAAGCTCAAATGGATTGGGGTTATGTTGGAAAGTATGAAGTGGAGGGAGTCCAACGAGATGTCTATGCCTTCGTCATAGTCCTTGGTTATTCTCGTTTGAAATACATCGAGTTTACTACCAATATGGATCTAGAAACGTTGATGAAGTGTCATATGAATGCATTTGCCTACTTCAATGGAGTTCCTGAACAAATTCTATATGACAACATGAAAACGGTTGTGTTGAAGCATACACCGCTAGAAATTCGTTTTAACCGAAAGTTTGAAGATTTTCTTGCTTACTACGGAATTGTGCCGAAAGCTTGTCGCCCTAAGCGTCCACAATCCAAAGGTAAAGTAGAAAATGTTGTAGGCTATTTGAAGAAGAATTTTATGCAAAGAAAACATGAACCTACTCTTCGAGCATTAAATGAAGATGTACGGGGATGGCTACATAAAGTGACAAATAAGAAAGTGAATCAAACTACTCAAGAATCACCTTTGAAACGCTTTGAAGTCGAGCAGCAACGATTAGTACATTGGGGAACAAAACCTCTATTTGCTATTAGTCACTGGGAAGTTCGGGAAGTAAGTAAGGACTGCTTTATTTCCTATCAGGGAAAGAAATACTCTGTTCCTTTCCGTTTTGCTGGACAGAAGGTGAAAATCAAAGAAACACTCGCCATCATATTGAAATCTATGATGAAAACGAGTGTATTGCCAAACATCCTATTCTTACTGGAAAAGCACATATCCATATGCAGCTTGATCATTATAAAGGGCTGAATGTGATCATAAAAGGTTTGCCGCCCAATCACATTCAACCCACCCCACTTGAAATAGAACAACGTTCTCTTCAGGTGTATGAACAATTAGAAGGGAGAGAACAAAAATGACCACTCGCCTACTTATTGATTGATTAAAAAGAGTTGGTTGGCAATATACTGCTGACCAACTAGATGGTCTCCTAGAAGATGCATCTAAATATAATGTAACATATTCAGAGTTTCTTGACACCCTTCTTCAACACGAACTAGAAGCAAGAGATTTTGTTTCTCTGCAAAGAAGATTACTTAAAGCAAAGCTTCCTTTTACAAAAACAATTCATGATTTTGATTTTTCTTTTCAGCCAAGTATCAACGAAAAACGAGTAAAAGAAGCCTTCACTTGCCGCTTCATCACGAGTGGAGAGAATATTTTGCTCTTGGGACCTCCGGGTGTAGGGAAGACACATCTTGCCGTAGCTCTCGCTACGGAAGCTATTGCAAAAGGATACTCAGCTCTTTTTATCCGTGCAGATGATTTTATGTCAGAATGCCGAAAGGCAGAGAAAAAAGGACAGCTTGACCGTGTTATCAATAGATGGGTTCGCAGAGACCTTTTGTTAATTGATGAAGTAGGTTATTTTCCTTTTAATGAACTCAGTGCGAATACCTTTTTTCAAGTCATTTCTAAGCGATATCAACATGGATCTCTTATTCTAACTTCTAATAAATCTTACATGGAATGGGGAAAACTTTTCGGAGATGACATTCTGGCAACAGCTATTCTTGATAGATTATTGCATGAATCAATGACATTTAATATAAAGGGAGACTCTTATAGACTTAGGGAAAAACAAAAAGCAGGAATCCATCCTTATACAATTTGTTTAAAAGACTTTCATTTGACATAGCACTATATTTATTATGAAGGGCTATGACTCAATGATACAAAATTTAACATCTTTGTTATAATGAGCAATAAAAAAGGAAGCGTTCCCGCTTCCAAACTTGCTAATGAGCGATCTCCAACATCGCTTCAAACTGTAATTAATAGGATATATTATATAAATAATTTTACATTCCCAGTAAGATCTACATTTCTTACTTGCTAGTGACACTTTTGCTTTCCCGAATGTTGTCCATAACTTCTCGACTCAGAACTGAAAGTTTTTAAAGCTAATGACCATTATTAATTGTTGGTTTAATGGCATTGAAACTAAAATTTTAACACCGTCACTTACTCCAATATGATTCATTATTTACAATGTTACATACTCTTTTTTGTTTTCTTTTAGCAACTCTAATTCTGTGTATATGGCTTCTATGAAAGAATGAGCTAACAATACAGGAAACGCATTTCCTATTTGCGTTGCAATTTTATCTTTTGAACCCTTATACTCAATTCCCTCAAGATTTCCGGTAAATTTATAACTCTTTGGAAAGGTTTGAATAAGAGCTGCTTCTCTTAAACTTATTGCTCTATCTTCAATAGGATGCCCAAAACGACCTTTAGAATATTTTGTACAACCACAAGTGATAGTTGGGGCATAGCTATTAAAATCCATTCTACCGTATACATCACCAAAACTAACGTTTTTCTTTTTATGACATTCTAGTACTAGTTCTTTATTCTGCCAATCACTACGACTACCACCGTTTTTAGGTGTTTCTTGTATTCTCAATAAATTCTTTGGAGACAAACGGCAAGCTGTATGCAACGGATCATGGATATCCGTTTCACCAGCTTTAATATTATTTAAATTAAAGTTTTTCAAGTAATCGCCCAGTTTAGGAGCAGGGTTCTTCTTTGGCCAAATATTAAGTTCAATTAATGCCACGGGTGTTGATTTTTGTGATTTTGTCAGAATAGCGAATGTTGCTGGGAAAATATCTATTCTTTTAGCCATTAAAATCAGTCGTTTACGTTTTTGTGGTACTCCATAGTCTAAAGCATCAACTTTTTCATACCTAATATGATATGAGGGCAAGTTAGGATTAATTGGATATCCATGTTGATTAATATTTGCAAGTTGATAAATAAAACTATGAAAAACACCAAAATTTAAGATATTATTAACATTTTCAAACAAAATGAATTTAGGGTGAAAAATATTAGAAACTCTAATAATCTCAAAGATTAGATTGTTTCTGTCATCATTATTCTCTGATGTCTTCTTTCTTGAATGTTTTGAGAAACCTTGACAGGGTGGTGTTCCAACTAATAAATCTAACTCTCCTTTTTTTATATTCACCAATTCATTCCATTTACCCTCAGAAAGGGTTCTAATATCACAAATTTGCAAGTGGGCAGCTCCATGATTTATTTCATATGATTTAGCAATAATAGGATCAAATTCAACAGCAGAAAGAATATCAAAGTGTACTTTTAGAGCCTCCGATACCCCGCCAACCCCACAAAATAAATCTATAGCGGTAAACGGTTTTTTCACTCTCTTAGCCTCCATGTTATGCAAATAAGGTTAATTGTAATATATCAGTTGAAATTTAATGAAACCCGTTATTTATTAACAACAATCTATAAATTCCTATTTTTTCACAATATATATTGTGGTAGCCAGAGAGATAAGAGTGAATATAAATATTATAATCACATATACAATAAGGCCTATTTGTTTTATAAAAAATATTTTAAAGAATAACTAGTATTTTTTTCAAATAACTAGCTTAGAGCTGTTAAAACCAGTCTTTCCTTTTTCTCTAACATATTAATAAGATTTTTTGAAATTTGCTCCTTCTCCTTACTATTAATTTGAATCCAACGAGTTAACAGCAAACTTGAAAGAGAGTTAACTGAATCAACCATGTTTTTAAAAATTGCATCACTTGCTATTTTCATTTTTTCTTTAAAATTATTAGCACTACTTATGTTATAAATGATTTCTTTATTAAATTGCAATAAATCATTTATAACATCATCGTTCCAAATAATTTCTTCTGGGGTTTGACAAGGTAAATAATAAATATTGGATGCATAGAATTTAATATATTTTTCTTGTGCCTGAAGTAACTGATCAATACGTACACCAGAGATATTATTACCGTCAATATCAAATTCTATATTTGAAATACCAGTAATTTTCTTTATATGGTCACCCAAGAAATCAGTATTATAGTTAATTTTAGGGAGTTGTTCAATATCTAAAATATTAATTTTTGGAGTTTGATCCCCATCAAATAATATGAAGGCATTTGACACTTCATCATTAGAGTAGTGTTTTACTAAACTTTTTTTTATAGTTTGTGCACCACCTGGATAAAAATTAATATTAAAAAGTGATGCTTTCTCATCTCCTAAAGTAGAAAGAACCGCAGTAACTATATTACGCGCAAGATCATCTTCAACAATAATGTTAACCTTATCTTTATCAGACGTAGTTTGTCCCAAAGTATAAAACGCCTCATTAGAGTAACAATCTTCAACAACTTTTACTTTGGTAGAGTCTAGTCCACTGGTAAACAGTTTTATTGCTTCTTTTGGTAGACCCTCAACGAAATTAGGAGAATGAGTGGATATAATAATTTGGTGCTTCTTTTTTAATAACAATTCCATTAAGAATATTTTTAGTCTTTTTTGTGCACCTGGATGCAGAGAAACTTCAGGTTCGTCTAACAGTATTAAACTATTTTCTTCTGCATTAAGTAATTTGTGGATAAGTTTTACTATTGCTATTTCACCACTCCCTGCATGTGCTTCAGAATATTTAAAAGAATGGTGTTCTAAAATAACCGAAGTACCCCAGGTGCTAAAAAATTTATGTTTAATAATTTTTCCAGAAGTATAATCTTTTCCGAGAATATACGAAATAATTTTTAATTCATTCTCATTTAACTCACTTACTAATTCATTTTGTTTCGCGCCTTTTAAACTATATATCTTATCCAATTCAATTGCAGATTTAAGCTTTTTTGATTGAATACGTATATAATCTTGTTTAGTCTTTGAGCTAATATATTTGTCTAGTGCACCAAAATAAAAATATTGATCAAATGCACTCAATTCTGATCTAAAATCCATATAAATAACCTTTTTTTGCAGAGGTCGGTCACGCTTATTAGGGTCTAGTCCATATTTTTTTAGAGGTCTACTTGGTTCCCAGTAGTCGGGATCTTCTCGATGAGTATCCGAACCTTTACGTGTGACTCTAGTCTTCAGGACGACTTTCTTATCTCTATCCTCTTGGTATTGGTAAAAATAACAATTCGGACTATTCCCTGTTTCAAGTATGGGATCAAGGTGTGTTGAAAACCAAAAATTACCTGTCGAATAACCTCGCGGACACCCATATAGAGCATGCAATGTTGAACTTTTTCCAGAGCCATTTTTTCCTACTAAAACAGTAAAAGGAAATGTAAAGTTAATTGTAGTAAATGATTGAAGGTTCTTGTAATATGGAAAGGTGATATATTCTATGTAGTTATTCTTAAATGCACCATTTTGATAGGCTTGTTTAATATTTCCTAAAAGAATAGCATAGTTATTTTCATCATATTTTAAAACCATAGTATACCCTCTTCTTTTTTTAGTAGAACTTACAAAATTCAATATATCAGATTTAGTTGAATAAAACGTATTAGATTTGAATGAATAAGTTATATTATTAAAATTCAATGATTGATGCGCTTAAGACTGCCATCTATTTATTCTTTTTTAATTATGATTCTCCATTTAGAATCCTTGCTTTCGATACACGCTTTGATGTACATCTACTAAATAGGACAGCTCGATAAAATAGGTAATCACTCTCACATTGAAACCGCTTAACTAAATGCTTGTTTTTTACTTCTCAAAAAACAAGCATACTTTATTCAGTTTAAAACAGAGAATGAATTATATCAAGCAATGACCACCTCCATTTGTTTTTAGAATAACGAAGGTTAAACCAGTGCCCTCCTATAGAATACAGGAGTACACTGGTAGCTTTAGTTTTTTATAGATTTTTTTATTAACAGGGATAAGTCTAACAACAGATTTTATTGGTGCCCTTTTAGTCCATTTAAAGTTCATCATTTGTCCTTAAAATATCTGCAAGTAGCCAAACATAAAATCTCTTTCTCTTTCACCTACCATGGTATTCTAAACGGAGCTACTGCCTAAGCAACATCCATCCCTCAAAAAATACCAACTTTAACCCCACCCCTTCTACATCCCCTTATAATAAGGCCCCATCTGCTTCTTCGAAAAGCTATAACGCGACTGCTTATCTTTCAACCACATATTCCCCTTAATGATAAGAACATACACAGCGATGATAAAATAGATCGTTCCAATAACCCAATCAGTTGTAGTCGCTAATTTGTGAGTAATGATGTGATAGATATACCATCCACCCACTGGAATATGAAGAGACACAACGGCAAACAAGCCGGGGTTATACAGTGTTTTTGCTTTTATATTGGCAAATATTCCGTGCCAGATTAATTGAAAGAAGCCCATCAGGATAGGAGCAAGACCGAGCCAGATTATATCTGGGAAAATAACGGGAAGCAGATAAAACACATAGGCGATCACAATATTTATGATCATAGCCGATTGAGGATTTAATGGGTACCTTTGCGGATACTCACTTTTAAAAATAAGCACATTAAACAATCCCCCGAAGTAGCCTGGCCAACGATATTCTTCAAATTGATGGAATAGAATGGCCACAAAACTAAGCCATAAAATGGCACGTATTTCTGAGATAGCCTGCCAATCCATATACAAATATATTCCTACTACTAAAGCTACTACTACGCCTACATCCTGCCAATATTTTCGTATAAAGTCCATGTCCACTTCTCCCCTATCCTCTTATTTGCAAGGAAAATAGTGATCAAACAGGAAGTTCACTTGCTCTTCTAATGGGGCAACTTTTACTCCTGCCCCTGATTCGAGTATTGGCTTCATTAATGCTGGCAAAAAGATTGCACCAAATATTTGCGTAATCATCATCATTAATTTGTTAGGATCGCTCTCATGCGTGATTTCTTGTACCGTAACCTGCACTTTGTGAAATCCCATCGTTTGGAGAAATTCCCCATATTCTTGTTGAGATGCGAATGGTGCAGTACCCATGGCGATAATTCTTGATACTAGCTCTGGGTATTGCAAAATCACTTGTACATAATGAATTAAGAACGATTGTAATCTTTCCCTTGGTGATAAGGTGAGATTGTCTAAAATGGTAAAGGTATCCTGAAAGCTGTGTAGTAAAACTTTAATGGTTTCACTTATCAGTTTTTCTTTGGACCCAAAATAGTAATTAATAAGCGCGATATTCGTCTCGGACTTGGACGCAATTTTCCTTATTGTGACGCTTTCAAACCCTTCTTTTTTAATCAAATCCAAAGTAGTTTCGAGAATTTTTTCTTTAGTTGCCTGATTCTTTTCAGAATGGGTCATAGTCTTCCTCCTTACCCAGGAACAAGCTTTTAAACAGTGTTTTAAACTTTGTTTAATTACATAATAGCAGTGTTACCTCAGCAAATCAATTTGTTTTTTTCCATTGTTTACAAAAAAAACCCCGACGGTTGTCGGGGCTATCCACTTGAAACCTATTCGTCAGCTAAAGTAGTTAAACCGTGAATTGGTTCTCATGTTTTCGGGAACGGATTTTTTGCAAAATCACATCAATACTTTCCATATTTTTCGAAATATACGGTTCGTCCATCATATCCATATGCGATCCGTGTCCTTTATATTCTGTAAAGCTAACAGTCGTTGTATCTTTCCACGAAGCTTGTTCAAACCATAATTCGACCTGTTCGGATTGTTGAGCGCGAATGAAATGAATATCTGCATGTATACATTCCGTGTTCGTTAATAGATTAAAATATTTTCTATAGGACTTGTATCTTTGACCAGCTTTATCTTTTAATAACGTAACGTCCAATTTCTGTTTGACAGCGAATTCGTCAATTACTTGTTGAACTTCTCTATCGATCTCATCATCTGCTTGAATCATGATCTCGTCTTTTCTAATAGAATCTATCAAAATAAGATCCGAGACTTCATGATCTAAATTCTCCAAGGCTTTCGCCACTTCAAAGGCAACATTCCCTCCCGCCGAGTATCCTACAAGAACAAACGGACCTTCCGGCTGAATTTCCAATATGTGATTGATATAGTGCTCAATCAGGTTTTCCTCATGGACAAAATTAAATGAATATACCGTTGCTTGTTCATTTAATAATTCCGCTATTCTTTTATAAATATAGCCTAATCCAATAATCGGTGGGAAACAGAAGAGATTTGTATGTCCTTCCTGATTCATGACTGTTACGGATTTTTCAAAATTAGCATTCGTTTCCGATACTAACATTTGTTTGGCCATATCTTTGATCGTTTGGGCTTCAAAAACAAATGGGATTTCGATCGACAATTCCGCGTAAATTTTACTAATGACTTGAATCATGCGCAGAGAATGTCCGCCGATTTCGTAAAAATTATCGTGAATCCCTACATGCTCCAGACCCAGAACATCTTGCCAAATGCGTACAAGCTCTGCTTCCATCCTTGTCATCGGAGTCACAATCTCCCTGCCTGTGTCCAAGAGGTTGTCCATCTCCAGTAGCTTTCTGTAATTCACCTTCCTATTGGATGTAAGCGGCATTTCATCCAAACGAACAAAGTACGAAGGCATCATATAACTTGGTAAATTTTTCGCTAACGCACTCCTTATATCCGTCACGGTCAGCCCATTTTCGATGATAACATAGGCGTAAAGCTCCTTTTGTCCCTCTAGGTTATCCCGGACGACCACCGCCGCTTGCTTCACTCCCGGATCTTTAAGCAGCTGAGACACAATTTCTCCGGTTTCAATCCGGTGTCCCCTTACTTTCACCTGATTATCGGCCCGGCCCAAATATTCGATGGTCCCATCTGGAAGCCATCTCGCAAAATCACCTGTTTTGAACATCCGTTTTCCCAAAGCAAACGAGTTAGCCACGAATTTTTCTGCTGTCAGTTCCGACCGGTTCAAATACCCTCTGGCCAGACTGTCGCCTGCGATAAACAGCTCTCCGACTACGCCCACAGGCTGGAGTTGTCTATGTTTGTTCAGGATATACACTGCCGTATTGGAGATGGGCTTTCCTAAAGATACCCGGGTATGCTCTTCACATTCGCCAGCGATAACTTCGATGGTCGTTTCCGTAGGACCGTAATGATTGTGAAGCTCGTATCCTTTTCTCACTATTTTATCTTTTAACGAATCATCGAGCTGTTCGCCCCCGCAAATCAGGATGTTTAAGCAAGCGATTTTATCTTCGTCCGCCAGCAACTCTTGCATCAGCACCGGGGAAATATTCAAAACGTTGATTTCGTTTGCAGTGATATAGTCCAACAAATATTGTTTATTCCATATCGTATCTTTCCTGATGCAGTGCAATGTAGCGCCGTTAAGCAGCGTGCCGAAAATTTGCTCCACACTGGGATCGAACGTATATTCTGCCATCAATATCATTTTATGATTCATTCGTTCAAAAAACTTGTCGCTGAACCAGCAAACGATATTGACCACGCTTTGGTGTTCGATCATAACCCCTTTAGGCTGACCCGTCGTGCCCGAGGTATATAGGATATAGATTAAATTGTTCGGACAAACGATTGGCTCCAGATTCGAACCGTCTTCAACAGTGGCGTGCGTGTCGTCCAGCACGACGAGCTTGCCGGCAAAAGAGACACGTTCCCGCAAATGGCTTTGTAGCAATAACAATTTTGCACCCGAGTCCTCTATCATGTAGCGTATTCGCTCCTCCGGATACTCCGGATTGATCGGTACATATGCGCCTCCAGCTTTTAAAATCGCCAGGATACCGACAATCATCTCTAGGGAACGTTCCACTATGATCCCGACCGCCTGATCCGGCCCTACGCCTTCTGCTCGTAGCGTCCGAGCCAATCGGTTTGCTTTCTCGTTCAGTTCCCGGTACGTCAGCTGTTTGTTTTCAAACACAACAGCCACCTGATGGGGCACCTTCTCCACCTGCTCTTCGAATAACTGATGAATCGTCTTCTCCCTCGGATAGTTCGCTGCCGTATTGCCCCATACTTCTAAAATCTGAGTCTTCTCTTCCTCAGTAAGTAGCTCAATTTCTTTTACGGCAATCTGCGGGTTGTTGACGATTTGTTCCATGATATGAACGAGATGCCCACCAATTCGCTTCACGCTCGCTTGATCATACACACACGCATTGTATTCCAAACGAATCCCTATCTCTGTGCCGGGCACGACAATTAGGTTAAAGTCATAGTTCGTTTGCTCAACCGTATCTACATTCACGATCTCAAAGCTTGTCGAACTGTTGCTTCCCAATTGCTCCATCTGCTGCTGCACAGGGTAGTTTTCAAACACCATAATGTGGTTAATCAAGCTCTGTTTTTGTTCGGTTTGTGCCTGAATCTCATACAACGGATACGTATCGTATTCATGGGATGCCAAAGCTTGCTTCTGAATCTTTCTCATCACTTCCGCAACGGTGGCCTCATCCTCACAGCGGATCCGTACCGGAATTGTATTAATAAACAAACCGATGATGTTTTCAATCCCTTGGACTTCTGTTGGTCTTCCTGATACGACGCTTCCAAATACGACATCCTGATTGTCGTTATATTTTTGCAACAGAATGCCCCATGCAGTTTGCATCAACGTATTTACTGTCACCTTCTGCTGCTTCGCTACCTGATTTATCCGCTGACTAAGTTGCTCGCTAAGAGAGCAGATTCGTTTCTCCAAAACGAACCCGGCCGCCTTTCTCTGAGGCTCCGCTTTCCCCAGAATCGTCTGGTGTTCATATCCTTCCAAGTAGTCGTTCCAATACCTTGAAGCCGCTTCGCCATCTTGTTTCTCCAGCCACTCGATATATGAACTATAGGGCCTTACCGGGGCAAGTTCAGGTTGGCTTTGTTTCTGATAGGCAAAGTAGATTTCGAACACTTCTTTGGCAACGAGTGACAAGCACCAGCCATCCATCAGGATATGGTGGAAACTCCAGAGAAAACGGTAGGTTTCGTCTCCCGTACGCAAAATGAATACCCGCATAAGCGCATCTTGAGCTAACTCAAATCCCCTAGCCTTGTCTCCGCTCGTCAAGGTCACAATATACGACTCACACTGTTCCCCATTCATCTCGCGAAGGTCTTCATACAAAAATTCAGCACACTTTTTCCGATATACTACTTGTACCGGTTGTTCTTTCCACCCGCTGTAAAAGTTCGTTCGCAACACTTCATTCCGCTGCACCAATACGTTCAAACTCTTTTCAAATGCTATCGCATCAAAAGTTCCCTGTAGAGTAAACGTCGTTTGCTCAAAGTAGGCTCCCAACTGAGGATTCACCAGGCTGTGAAACAGCATTCCCTTCTGCATAGGAGTTAAGGTGTACACATTTTCGATCTCTCCTGCGTGTCTGGTCTGCTCCGTTAACTGCTCCAGTTCCTCCACGGTCAATCCCTTCAACAAGACATCGCTTGGCGTCAGTTCTGTCCGCTCTTTCGCCACGCAGTGTACGATCACTTCCTGAAGACTCGCCCTTAGTAACCCCGCCAGTTGCTCGATCGTTTCTCTTCGATATTCTTTGCCGCTGTAGCTGATCGTCAGGGACAGTTCCCCGCCCGTAATCATGCCGTTCAAATCCAGTACATAGGACCTTGCCTTATTTTTGCTGACGGTTTCGCCGATCGAATAAGGCGATATCTGCATCGCATTGTTCCGCAAGTCCTGGTCAAACTGTCCCAAATAATTAAAGCTGATCTCTGGCTCTACTCCGAATCGGATATCCCGATGTTCGGACAAATACCTTAGGATGCCGTAACCGATTCCTTTTTGCGGGATCTGGCGCAAGTCCTCCTTCACCCTCTTGATCCGGTAAGACATATCCTTTCCTGCCCTCATCTCCAACACGACAGGGTACTGGCTCGTAAACCATCCCACAGTGCGTGTGATGTCCAGGTTCGGGATGATGGATTCCCTTCCATGCCCTTCCAGGTTCACTAAGACTTGATCCATACCCGTCCAGGTGTGGATCGCCATGCCCAAGGCAGTTAACAACAGGTCGTTCATTTCTGTGTTATACGCCCAGTGCGCTTGTTTCAGCAGTTGTTCCGTTTCCTCCCGAGTCCACTGTACCGTAATGCTTTCATTATCCCGAACCCGCGCATCGTCCTGTTCATAATCCCTAGGAAGCGGATTGTTTTCGATCTGTGCGATGTACTTCCAAAAATCCCGTTCGTTCTCCATCGCTTGGCTGTTGGCATAGGCCGACAACTGCTCCGCCCATGATCGGAAGGAATCGGTTTTTTCCGGAAACCGGATGTCTTGCCCGTTCACGGCTTGTTCATAGCCTGCTGCTATATCTTCAAACAAGATTCGCCACGAAACCCCGTCTACCGCCAAATGGTGAATCGCGATCAGCAGGTGATCCCCTTCGGCGCATTGGAACAAGCCTAGCTTCATCAAGGGTCCTTCACTGATATCGATACTACTTTGGATCTCGTTTGCTATGGCTTCAATCTTTTGGGCGCAGTCAATCTCTTCACGAAGGTTAAGCACTTCAAAGTCGAACAGCTCGCCTTCTTCCATCCCTCGATTCCATGCCTTATATCCACTTTCGGTCTGGCGAAATACCATACGCAAGGCATCATGATGCACCGTAATCTTCTGCATCACCTTACGCAGCGAGGTTTCATCGAATCCCTCTTTTCGGTAAAGCATCACAGCTTGGTTAAAATGATGCGGATCGGCGAACTTTTGCTCGAAGAACCAGCTTTGAATTGGCGTAAGTCTCGCCTCACCTTTCACTTCTCCCTGATCCGCAATTCTACTGACTGGTTGGACATGTTGGCTGAGCTCTGTAACGGTAGGATACTTGAACAAGTCCTTCAATTCCAGCTTGTAGCCTTCTTGATACAGCCTCGAAGAAATCTGGAGCGATTTGATAGAGTCGCCCCCAAGATCGAAGTAATTATCCAGGACCCCGATCGGTTGGGATCCCAATACCGCCTGCCAAATCGAAATCAAGGTCTTCTCTACCGACGTTTGGGGTGCCACGTATTCCGTTCCAGTTTGCATGCTTCCTCCCGGAGCAGGCAGCGCCTTGCGGTCGAGCTTTCCGTTCATCGTTAACGGCATCCGCTCCAATTGTACAAAGTACGATGGAATCATATAGCTCGGCATCTCCTGAGATAACGCTCCCCTCAGTTCGCTTACCGTAAGCTCCCGATCTGCCACGAAATACGCGCACAGCGCCTTCTGTCCGATTCCGTCCTCCCATGCGACGACGACCGCTTCCCGTACGGATTCCGCTTTCAGCAACTGCACTTCCACTTCGCCAAGCTCGATACGATAGCCACGGATTTTCACCTGATGGTCGATCCGCCCCAGATATTCGATGTTGCCGTCCGACATCCATCTCGCCAAGTCTCCCGTCCGGTACATCCTCTCGCTGGGCAGAAACGGATTGTTCACGAACTTCTCCGCCGTCAGTTCAGGACGATTCAAATAACCTCTTGCCAGCCCAGCTCCGGCGATGCACAGTTCCCCGGCCACACCGATCGGCTGCTGTTGATTTTGTGGATTAACGATATAAATCTGCGTATTGTCAATCGGTTTTCCGATCGGGATGCTCGTAAAAGTTTCTCCTGCCAGACAATCAAAATACGTCACATCCACAGTCGCTTCCGTCGGTCCGTACAGGTTTATCATTTGCGCTTTGTTCACCGGGGCAATGAACCGGTGGAATCCGGCAACCTGCGAAGTGGTTAACGCTTCACCACTCGCAAACACACGCCGTAGCGAAGCGAGTTTGTGCCTCCGTTCCTGGTACGGCCGTTGCTGTGTATATTCCAGAAAAGCATGTAGCATAGACGGAACAAAATGCATTGTGGTGATGTTTTGTTCCGTAATCGTATCTAAAATGACTGCCGGGTTCTTTTCCCCTCCGACGGGAAGCAAGCATACTTTGGCGCCTGTGAGCGCCCACCAGAACAGTTCCCACACGGACACGTCAAACGTAATTGCGGTTTTTTGCAAAATCGTATCTGTTTCATCAATCGGATATTTCTTTTGCATCCACAGCAAGCGATTGATCACCGAACCGTGTTCTACCATAACTCCTTTGGGTTTGCCCGTTGTTCCCGAAGTATAGATGACATACGCCATGTCTTTGGCCCCGGTGACCGACTCTAGGTTAGAGCCGTCTTCGCTGTAGGCCCCGGCATCATCCAGCTCTACGGATTTCCCCGCAAACGACGCTCGTTGCCGCAGATGTCCTTGCAACAAAAGCAGCTTCGCTCCCGAATCCTCCAGCATGTAGCTGATGCGTTCCTCTGGATATTCCGGATCAATCGGCACATACGCGCCACCGGCTTTCAGGATTCCGAAGATCCCGACGATCATCTCCAGGGAACGCTCGACCATGATGCCGACGGGTTCGTCTGCCTGTAATCCTTCCGCCCGTAGCGTTCGCGCCAGCCTGTTAGCTTGCTCATTCAGCTCGTGGTATGTTAACTGTCCGCCTTCACCAACAACCGCCACTTGCTCCGGCGTACGCTCCGCCTGTTCTTCAAACAGCTCGTGGATCGTCTTCTCCCGCGGATAGTCCGCCGCCGTATCGCCCCATACCTCTAGAATCTGTACTTTCTCTTGCGGCGTAATGATTTCAACAGACGAGAGTTTTGTCTGCGGATCGCCCACAATGACGTCGATGAACTGGACGAAATGCTTCGCCATCCGTTCGATGGTCTCACGTTTGTACAGCGCTGTGGCGTATTCCATGCTGCATACGATGGTTTCCGCAACCTCTGCCCCGTTTAAAGTAAGGTCAAATTTAGCCACGGAATATTCGCTTGGATACGGTTTAAGCTGCAAACCCTCGATGTCCAGTTCCCCCTGCTCCACGTTTTGCAGCACGAACATGGCGTCGAATACCGGATTACGGCTTAAATCGCGCGGCACATCCAGTTTTTCCACCAACTCCTCAAACGGGTATTCCGCATGCTCGTACGCCTGTAGCGCCGTTTGTTTCATTTCTTGCAAATACGCCTCGAACGTTTTCTCCCCGTCAGGAAAGGAGCGCAGCGCCACGGTGTTCACGAACATCCCCAGCACACGTTCCAAATCGGCGTGTTGCCGGCCCGCTATTGGAGAACCGACAACAATCTCGCTTTGCCCGCTGTACCTGCTTAAGAAGGCACTGTAGGCGGCCAACAGCACCATGTACAGTGTCGATCCGTGTTCTCTGGCTACTCGGTGCAGTTCTCGGGTCATCTCTGCATCCAATGTAAAGCCGACCTGCTCCCCTTTGAAGCTCTTCACCGCAGGGCGCGGGTAATCCGTCGGCAGCTCCAATACCGGCAGCTCTCCAGACATCTTCTCCAGCCAGTACCGCTCCTGTGCTTTGTACCGCCCGCTCTGCATCCAATCTTGCTGCCATACCGCGTAATCCTTATACTGGATCCGCAGTGGCGGTAGCTCCTCTCCTTCGTAGAGCTTCGCGAATTCTTCCACCAGCACGTTCATCGACACGCCGTCGGAGATGATATGGTGCATATCGAACAGAAGCATATATCGGTCTTCCTTTATGCGTAGCAATGCTACGCGCAGCAACGGCGCCCGGGACAAATCGAACGGGCGGACAAACGCACGGATAAACGCCTCTGCTTCGTTCTCATCCGTCTGTAGAAAGCTTATCTCCGCCTCCGCATGCTGATGAATCCGTTGTACGGGCGCGCCGTTCACGAGCATAAAGGAGGTCCGCAGCGCTTCATGTCGACCGACAAGCTGCGCTATCGTCTGCTCAAAGCGTTCCCGTTCTAGCGAGCCTTCGACCAGCAGGGCGGCCGGCATGTTGTAGCCTTGTTCGGTTCCTTCCAGTTGCTGAAGGATGTACAGCCTCTTTTGCGCTGAAGAAACCGGATAGGTGTCCCGATCCCCGGCAGGCTGGATGGAAGCGTGAGCGTTCTTTTCCATTCCCGACATGACGATGGCCAAGCCTTCGATCGTCGGGAACTGGAACACTTCCCGTAGCGGCACCTCGATCTGAAGCTGCTGGTGGATGCGGGCGATGAGCGAGGTCGCTTTCAGCGAGTGGCCTCCAAGCTCGAAGAAGTTGTCTCGCACTCCGATGCGCTCTACGCCCAAAACAGCTTGCCAGATGCCGGTAAGTTGTTCTTCCAGCTGGCTACGCGGCGCGATATATTCCCGCCCCGTCTCCAGGCTCCCTTCCGGCTCCGGTAGCGCCTTGCGATCCACTTTCCCGTTTGATGTCAATGGCATGGTTTCCAGCCGCACGAAATAGGAAGGGACCATGTACTCGGGCAGTGCTTCCGACACATGTTTTCGCAAATCCGCTACTTGTAGCGCTACCCCCGGCGCTACATAATAAGCGCACAGTGAGCGTGTTCCGTGGCGATCCTCTCTGTCGACAACGACAGCCTCCTTGATTCCGTTATAAGTTACGAGCCTGTCTTCGATTTCCCACAGTTCAATGCGGAAGCCCCGGATTTTGACCTGATAGTCGATCCGTCCCAAATACTCAATCTCCCCGTTAGGAAGCCATCTGGCTTGATCACCCGTTCTATACATGTTCTCTCCGGGAATGAATGGATTGGCTACAAATTTTTGTGCTGTTAATTCTGCATCATGTAAGTATCCCCGCGCCAATCCCCGACCCGAAATATAGAGTTCTCCTGCAATACCCAACGGCTGTATCTCATGATGTTTACCGAGAATGTACACGCTGGTGTTGGCAATCGGCATTCCGATCGTAATCAACTCGGGCGTGCCCTTTATTTGGAGCGAGCTTGTGATAACGCTATTTTCAGTTGGGCCGTACTCATTTACGATTTCAATATACGGATTGAACGCGCGGATCGTTTCCACCAATACTTTGCTGACTTTTTCACCGGCGACGACCATATTGCGCACCGACTGCAAATCTTCCGCGGACATACCTTCGAGCAAAGCCGAGTAAAAACTCGGAGGACTTTGCAAATGGGTGATTTTATTCTCTCGAATGACCCGTTTGATCCAAAGTGGATCTTTCCCTTCTTGTTCTTTTAAAAAGTACACCGTTGCGCCGGAAACAATAGGGGCAAAAAAGTGTGTGACAAAAGAATCGAATACGAACGGATTCAACATCAAAACCCGAGCGTCCCGATAATCGTATGCCGTTACTTTCCACTGAATCGTGTTGAGAATACCCCGATGCTCGATCATGACTCCCTTAGGTTTGCCCGTCGTGCCCGATGTGTAAATCAAATAAGCGAGATTATGTGAATCGGGATACACATTCACATTATCGATCCTTTGCTGCGCAATGGTTGAATCGTCAAAATATAGGGCAGGCACATCAGTGATTGGACCCAATTGCTTACGGGTAACCACCAGTTCGGCGCCACTGTTCGACAGCATATAGTGAATGCGTTCCTGCGGATATTCTGGGTCTATAGGCAAGTAAGCACCGCCCGCTTTCAAAATACCAAGAATGCCCACGATCATTTCCAAAGAGCGTTCGACCATCAGCCCGACGACGCTTTCGGGTCGAACAGCTTTGGTGCGAAGCGTTCTTGCCAATTGGTTCGCCTGTTCGTTCAGTTCTCGGTAAGTGAGCCTTTGATCTTCAAACACGACGGCAATATGATCTGGCGTTTTTTCGGCCTGCTCCTCAAACAGCCGATGGATTGTTGTATCTTTCGCATACTCTGATGCAGTATCGTTGAACTGTACCAATAGCTGCCTTTTCTCCGCCTCGCTCAGCATCTCTAGCTTGCTTAACTCCATTTTAGGGGCTTCCACAATCGCTTTAAGCAACTGGGTAAAATGCCTCGTCCAGCGCTGGATTGTTTCCCTGCTGAACAGTGCCGTACTGTACTCCAGGCTACACTCGATTACGTCCCCCTCTTCCACCGCCTGCAGCGTAAGATCGAACTTGGCCGTAGCCTGGGGCATCGAATACGGAATTACCCATAAATCCTTCGTTTGCAGCGTTTGCCGTTCCGTATTTTGCAGCACGAACATGGCGTCGAACACTGGATTGCGGCTTAAATCGCGCGGCATATCTAGTTTTTCCACCAACTCCTCAAACGGGTAGTCCGCATGCTCGTACGCCTGTAGCGCCGTTTGTTTTACCTCTTGTAAATACGCCTCGAACGTTTTCTCTCCGTCAGGGAAGGAGCGCAGCGCCACGGTGTTCACGAACATCCCCATCACGCGTTCCAAATCTGCGTGCGGCCGGCCAGCTATCGGAGAACCAATCACAATCTCGCTTTGCCCACTGTACCTGCTTAAGAAGGCACTGTAGGCGGCCAACAGCACCATGTACAGCGTAGATCCGCGTTCTTTGGCCATGCGGTGCAGCCCCCGGGTCATCTCTGCATCCAATGTAAAGCCGACCTGCTCCCCTTTGAAGCTCTTCACCGCAGGGCGCGGGTAATCCGTCGGTAGCTCCAGCACCGGCAGCTCCCCCGACATCTGCTCCAGCCAGTACCGCTCCTGTGCTTTATACCGCCCGCTCTGCATCCAATCTTGTTGCCATACCGCATAATCCTTATACTGAATCCGCAACGGTTGTAGCTCCTCTTCTTCGTAGAGCTTCGCGAATTCTTCCACTAGCACGTTCATCGACACGCCGTCGGAGATGATATGGTGCATATCAAACAGAAGCATGTGCCGATCTTCCTTTATACGTAGCAATGCTACGCGCAGTAGCGGCGCCCGAGACAAATCGAACGAGCGGACAAACGTGCGGATATACACCTCCACTTCGCTCTCATTCGTCTCCAGAAAGCTCACCTCCGCCTGCGCATGCTGATGAATCCGCTGTACGGGCGCGCCGTTCACGAGCACAAAGGAGGTTCGCAGCGCTTCATGTCGACCGACAAGCTGCGCTACCGTCTGCTCGAAGCGTTCCCGTTCTAGCTGCCCTTCGACCAGCAGGGCGGCCGGCATGTTGTAGCCTTGTTCGGCTCCTTCTAGTTGCTGGAGAATGTACAGTCGCTTTTGCGCTGAAGAAACTGGATAGGTGTCCCGCTCTTCCGCAGGATGGATGGATGCGTGGACGTTCTTTTCCATTCCAGCCATGACGCGGGCTAAGCCTTCAATCGTCGGGAACTGGAATACTTCTCGTAACGGTACCTCTACCTGAAGCTGCTGGTGGATGCGGGCGACGAGCGCGGTCGCTTTCAGCGAGTGACCTCCCAGCTCGAAGAAGTTGTCTCGTACGCCGATGCGCTCTACACCCAGAACAGCTTGCCAGATACCGGCAAGTTGTTCTTCCGGCAGGCTTCGTGGTGCGATATATTCACGTCCCGTCCCCATGCTTCCTTCTGGCTCTGGCAGCGCCTTGCGATCCACTTTCCCGTTTGACGTCAACGGCATGCAATCCAGCCGCACGAAATAGGAAGGAATCATATAGCCCGGCAATGTTTGGGACAACTGCTTCCGCACATCTAAAATCTCCAGTTCCTCTTCTGTCACAAAATAAGCCGACAGATAATAGTTCCCTTCTTGATCCTGACGCGCCATCACCACAGCTTCCTTTAATAAAGGAATTTGAAGCAGTCTAGCCTCAATTTCTCCCAGCTCGATCCGGTTTCCGCGGATTTTCACCTGATGATCGATCCGGCCCAAATACTCGATGTTTCCATCCGGTAGCCATCTCGCCAAATCTCCCGTCCGGTACATACACTCGCCTGGAACGAACGGATTAGCCACAAACTTCTCCTCGGTCAGGTCTGGACGATGCAAATACCCTCTCGCCACGCCGACTCCAGCAATGCACAGTTCGCCGGGCATACCGATTCCCTGCATTCGGCCTTGCCGATTCACAATATACAACCGGATGTTATCGATCGGCTTGCCGATTGGAATCTGCGTAATCGTCTCGTCCATCGGACAATCGTAGAAGCTTACATCAACGGTCGCCTCGGTCGGACCGTACAAGTTATGCAACGTCGTGCCATTCACTTGATAAAGTAGCTCTCTGAACCGCTCCCCATGCTTGGCGTGCAAAGCTTCTCCGCTCGTAAACACGCGCCGCAGACAGCACAAGCGGTTCGCTTCTTGGCGCAGCGCTACCGATTCGAGAAAAACATGAAGCATGGAAGGCACAAAATGCATCGTCGTTACTTGGTGGCGCTCTATAGCTTGGACGATGGTTCTAGGGTCTTTCTCCCCTCCAGGAGGCAACAGACATACTTTAGCCCCAGTCCAAGACCACCAAAATAGCTCCCACACAGAAACATCAAAAGAAATTGGCGTTTTTTGTAGGATGACATCTTGTTCCTCCAATGGATACCGTTTTTGCATCCAGAGAAGACGGTTCACAACGCTGTGATGCTCCACCATGACTCCCTTTGGATTGCCTGTGGAACCGGAAGTGTAAATGATGTAAGCCAAATTTCCAGAAAAAGATATAGGCTCTAGGTTACTGCCATCGCCCTCGCACAGTTCCTGTGCGTCCAAACTGAGAGCGGTACCTGAAAATTCGACACGCTCCTTTAAAGATTGTGAAAGCAGCAGCATGGACGTGCCACTATCTTTTAACAAATACTCGATGCGTTCCTGCGGGTAGCTCGGATCTATAGGCAGATAGGCTCCACCTGCTTTTAAAATCCCGAAAATTCCAATCATCATTTCCAGAGAACGTTCAATCATCAAACCAACGATGCTGCCTGCTTGTACTCCCTTGGCGCGAAGCACTCTAGCCAGCCGGTTAGCCCGTTCGTTCAGCTCTAGGTACGTTAGCTTCCCATCTTCCGACACAACCGCAATATGATCCGGTGTTTTCCTCACCTGTTCCTCAAACAGTTGAGGAATTGTTGCATCCTTCGGGTACTCCGCCACAGTGTCGTTAAACTCCACCAATAATTGACGTTCTTCAGATTTCGTCATTAAATCGATATCTTCTGCCTTCATATCCGGTTGCTCAAGCACAGCCTTGGCTGCTTGCATCAGTTGGTCTGCTACCCTTTGCATGCTTTCATTGTCGTACTGGTTGGCGTTATAGCAAAACTTAATCAGCACTTCTTCGGCAGGTTCTACGATAATCGTCAGATCATAGTTGGTTTTTTCGATGGTAGAAACATTTTTTATCGAAAAACCCACGCTTTTTGCCTGTTCCATTTCTCGCTGAAGAGGAAAATTTTCAAATACCATAATGTGATGAATTAGTTCTTGTTTGAGTCTCGACTCCGCCTGAATTTCATACAACGGGGAGTAACTGTAAGCCTCGGATGCAACGCTTTTCTTTTGAATCTGCCGTACCCATTGAGAGAATGGAAGCTGTTCTGCTTGAATGCGAACCGGTATCGTGTTGATAAACAACCCGACCATGCTTTCGATTCCATGAATTTCGGCAGGCCTTCCCGAGACAACCGAGCCGAACACAACATCGTCCGTATCATTGTATCGTTGGAGCAAAAGGCCCCAAAGGGCTTGAAAAACAGTGTTCAAGGTGACATGATTCTCCTTCGCCAGTTGAACAAGCCCCTGGGTAACTTCCCGATCCAGCAATAATCGGACTTCCCCCGGCCGATAGCCTTCTTCGGCACCTTTCCTGCCCGAAAATGGAAGCTCCGCTTGCTGTTCATAATCTTGCAAATGCGTTTTCCAATACTGCAACGCTTCTTTTTTGTCGCGTTTGCCCAGCCACTTGATGTACGAGCTGTAAGGCTGCGTTTTTTCCAGCAAAATCGGGCGATTGTGCAGCAAAGCCTTGTAACATTCGAATAGAGCGTCAATAATGATACCTCGGCACCAACCGTCCATAATGATATGATGGTAGCTCCAAACGAATCTGTAGCTTTGCTCGCCTACCCTAAATATTGACATCCGCAGCAAAACATCCTTAGATATATCGAACCCTTTTACCTTATCATCGGCCTTGAATTGCTCTATAAAAGGGCCGATACCCGACGCTGGCAAATGGGAAATATCCTCAAAATGAATGTGAGAATCTCTTTTCTTTAGTACAACTTGACGGGGCTTGGCAACGTTCTGATATATAAAAATCGTTCGGAGAATATCGTAGTGAGCGATTACCTTGTTCATAGCCTCTTGCAGACATTCCACATCAACATGGCCTTCTACCGTAAAATCGAACTGTTCGAAATAAGCGTTAGAATGGTGGTTCATGATGGAGTGAAACAAAATCCCTTCCTGCATAGGAGACAACGGAAAAATATCTTGAATGTCTGCTGTATTCATTATGGAACGCTCCCCTTTATTTACGTTTTCTATAAAGTAGATAACAATTCGGAAATATCCTCTAATTCATCTAGTGTCAATTCTTCATCGCTAAAATCGGTTAACGTCCGCTCTTTTTCTCTCGTTACGCAATGGGCTATGATGGACTGCAAATATTGCTGAAAGCTCGCTATAAACCGCTCTATCGTGGCTTTGTTATATTGTTGCCTGTTATAGCCGACCACTAACGTCATAGCTCCTTTCGTTACGAACGCTTTGATGTCAAGCGTGTACTCCTTGTAACATTCGGAATTCGCCGATCCGGTCGCGGCAAACGAAGAAATCTCGAATACTTCGCTGTTTCTTTCACAGTCAAGTTGACCCAAATAGGTAAGGGCGATCTCAGGTTTCGAGCAAAATGCGATCTCCTTTTTGTCCTCCGGCACCAAATATTTCAACGCCCCGTAGCCGATGCCTTTGTCCGGAATGCGTCTGAGACTGTCTTTGGTCGATTTGATCTGGTGGCTAAGCGCGTCCTCTCCTGCCAAACCGCCTGGAACGTCCATATCTAGCATCACCGGATACGCGGAAGTAAACGATCCTACGGTGCGCGATAGGTCGATTCCTCCCAACACATCATCCTCACGTCCGTGTCCTACCATGTTTAGCAGCGCCCGCTTTTCCCCGGTCCACTGCTGTACGGATAGTCCCAATGCCGTTAGTAACAGAGCTTCAGTATCCGTGCTGTACGCTTCGTGCGCCTCTTGAAGCAGTTGACTGGTCTCCTGCTCGGTTAACCTCACGCTCAGTGTGTACTCGTCTCGACTCGTATTACTCGCATTGCTTGCGGTCTCCGCGTCTTTCGGCAACCCCACTACCTGAATATCTTCGATGCTACGCCAATACTCCTGTTCCCCCAGTAGCTGAGGTTTGCGCGCATATTCCGCAAGTCTCATCGCATAGTCAAGGTACGACGTTGTTTTCAGCGGGAAGCCGATGACCTCACCGGAAGTCCGCTGCTTGTAGCCTGTCGAGAAATCCTCCAGCAAAATTCTCCACGAACCGCCATCGACAACCAGAGGATGGATCGCCACCACCAAGTAATCGCCACCAGAAGCTCGGAACAGACCCAGCCTCACCAACGGCCCTTTTTCCAAATCTATACGCTGCTGAATGTTCATCGCCTGTTCGGCGGTTTTTTCCGCATTGTCCGGCTCGTCGCTGATATCGACAACCTCCAAGCTAAAGCTCGTCCCGTCTACTCCCCGATTATGCTGCTTCCAGGCGCCTTCTTCTTGGCTATATACCATGCGAAGCGCATCATGGTGTTCCGCCAATCGCTCAAATACTTCGCGCACCGCCTCTTCTTCAAATCTGTTCCTGCGGTAGAGTATGACAGATTGGCTAAAGCGGCGGAGTTCTCCCTGGCGCTCCAAAAATTGCCGCTGGACTGGCGTCAGCACCACTTCACCCTCCACCAGCCCTTGGTCGATAGACTGTCTGATCCTGCTAACATGAGGAGACAACTCGCCAATCGTCGGATACTGGAACAGGTCTTTGACAGTAATACCGAATCCATACTGGTACAATCTTGACGATATTTGCAAGGCTTTGATCGAATCTCCGCCTAGCTCAAAAAAATGATCCTGTATGCCTATTTGCGGTACACCCAATACGTCCCGCCACATGTTCGCAAGCAGCTCTTCCGTCTCGCTGCGCGGAGCGACATACTCGCCTCTTGCATTTTGGCAGTCCTCCGGCTCTGGCAACGCTTTGCGGTCAAGCTTGCCGCTGGAAGTCAACGGCAAACGGTCAAGCTGCACAAAATACGAAGGAATCATATAGCTTGGCATAAATGTAGCCAACGCTTCCCGTAGTTTCGATACGACCAGTTCCTCTTCGGTTACCACATAAGCGCAGAGCTCCTGTTGCCCGTACGTGTTTTCACGGGCAACCACTGCCGTTTCCCGTGCGGAAGCCGCTTGGAGAAGTGCGGTTTCAATCTCACCCAATTCAATCCGATATCCGCGAATCTTCACCTGATGATCGAGACGGCCCAAATACTCGATGTTCCCGTCCGGCAGCCATCGTGCCAGGTCGCCTGTTTTGTACAAGGTTCCTTGTCCAATAATTCTGTTACTCACAAACTTTTCTGCGGTTAAATCCGCCCGGTTCAAGTACCCTCTCGCGACACCCGATCCAGCAATGCACAACTCACCAGCGACACCCAAAGGCTGTAGCTGATTCATTCTGCTCAAAATGAATATCTGCACATTGGGAAGCGGTTTGCCAATAGGTACAACCTTTTCTGTGTGGCCTTGAACGGAAAATTTAGTTGCGTATACGGTGGCCTCGGTCGGTCCATACACATTTTCCAGTCGAACGCCTGGCACAGCTTCACGAATCTTGTTGGCAAGGTCGGGTGCCAGAGCCTCTCCGGCGGCGAATATATATTTCAGTTGACCGATGGCGCCGATTTGTTCGGCGTTACTTACAAACCAGCTCAGCATGGACGGCACGAAATTTATATGGGTAACATGATGCCGCTCTATCGCTTGCATAATCAGATGGGGTTCCTTCTCCGCTCCTGGTTCCAGAATGACCAGACGACCGTCCCCTACGATCCAACCAAAAATTTCAATCATCGAAACGTCGAACGTATAGTTTGTTTTTAGCAGGAACGCATCCTTTTCTTCCAAAGGATACAAATATTCGTGCACGAATAAGACGTGAAGCAAATTGGCGTGTTCAATCGTCACCCCTTTAGGTAGACCTGTAGAACCTGACGTATATATAACATAGGCAAGATCGTTCATCGCATGGACCGGTTCAAGGTTGGCTGTGCTGCCCCCGTAGCTCTCCTCTTGATCTATGAGTACGATATGCCCTGCAAAAGACAAATCAGACACCCGTCCGGATTGAGCGAGCAATATATTCGCTTGGCTGTCCCGTAGCATGTACTCGATGCGATCCGCCGGAAAATCAGGATCAATAGGAACATAAGCGCCTCCTGCTTTTAAGACCGCTAAAATTCCAACGATCATATCAAAAGATCGCTCCGTTACGATCCCTACGAGGACATTCGGCATGACCCCTTTGCTGCGCAGGTGATAAGCTAGTTGATTGGCACGTTGGTTCACTTGCTGGAACGTCATTTGCTGATCCTGGTACTGCAAGGCGATCCGGTCAGGCGTTCGTTCAGCCGCTTCTTCCAGTAGTTTATGGATAGGCTCTTCTGTCGGAAAACGCACCTGGGTTTGATTGAATGCCGTCAGTAAAGTTTCCTTCTCCTCAGGTAAAATCATGTTCATTTTATCCGCTCTGCGGTTCACATCCGTCATGATTAGTTCCAAGATGCGAATAAAAGTTTGCGCCATCTCCTCTACGGTTGCCTGAGGCAGAACGGAACCGATCTTGATCAAATTATGACCCAAAGTGGTCGATACGGAGAAATCAAGTAGCATGTTCGTTCTCTCGTAGCTGTTGTCGATTTCAAATAAAACGTTGTCGGTTTCCATGGTACCTTGGGCAATGTTGTTAAACACATGGAAATCGACGTAGTTAAACATGATATCGAAGAACGGATTTTTCCCGAATGCCGTCTCCCCAGCGGCTTTGCAAATATCCGGAAGAGGGAGTCTACCGTACTCTTTCAAATCGACATGCTTACGATGGACTTTACGAATCAAATCCGCCCATGTCATCTCTTGCTCAAACTGGATACGGAAAGGGACCGTATTCAGGAAACATCCCAAGATTTTTTCGCCGTCTTCGCAAATCGGTCGGGCGTTTTCGACCAGCCCTGCCACAACATCCTCCTCGAAGGCATACATCCGAAGCAGGGAAAGGAAAGCGGTAAAACATACGGTCTTGAATGTCGTATCATGCTGCTGCGCTATTTGTTTCAATTTCGCAACGAGCTCCGGGTCTAATGGTTTGGTGACCACCGTGTAAGACGCGTTCTCGATCTCCCCGCCCGAACTATGGGGAACCGGAAGCTCCCAGCGTTTATAATGGGTTAATTCTTCCTGCCAAAATTGCTGAAACTCGTGATTATTCTTTATAGCAAGCTGCTCAATGACATAATCTTTGTAGCTACTCTTAAGCGCATGAATTTGGAGCGGCTGCCGTTCTTTCAGACGGTAATATAAAGTAGTCAATTCCGTCATCAGCGATGCCACGCTCCAACCGTCCATAATGGCATGATGAAATATCCAAGCCAACAAAACGTATTCTTCATTCAGCGTGTAGACATGCAATCTCCAAAGCGGCTTATTGACGTCTATTGAAAACAGGTTTTGGCGATCCTTGGCAAGTTGATCAGCAATGAAACGTTCTCTTTCCCCCGCGGATTGATCGGCGAGGTCGAAGAAGTTCACTTCCATCGCAACATGTTGATGAATGACCTGAACCGGTTCCGGGAAATCGTGAATATGGAAACTCGATCTCAACATGCTGTGTTTCGCAACCAATTGCTCCAAAGCTTGCCTCAGAATATCGTGTTTGTACGAATCATCCTTTAAGCGATATACAATCTGATCGTGGTATATGGCGGCTTCGGGCGTTTTTAGGCTGTGATAGATCATGCCTTTCGAGATTTCGCTCATGGGATGCAAATCTTCCGCATCCGTCAAACGTTCCGCGAATCGGACGTCTTCCCTCAAACTCAGCTTGAACGCTTCGGCTGCGGCAGTTGCGTCTTTAAGCAGCTCTTCATGCTGAGCGTAAGTTGTCTGACTTTGAATGTGCTCCACAAGCATGCCGATCGTAGGATACAAATACATCTCGCGGATTTGCACATGAAACTGGCAGTGGCGATTCATTTTATTAACAAGTCCGATAACTTTAATGGAATCTCCGCCCAAGTCAAAGAAGTTATCGTGGATGCCAACCTGCCGGACACCAAGCATGTCTTGCCAAATCTCCGCAAGCTGCCACTCCAGTTCACTACGTGGTGCTTCATAGTTCCCAACGTCGCGTAAGCTATCGTCCGGTTTCGGTAGCGCTTTGCGATCCACTTTCCCGTTGGATGTCAGCGGCATATTTTCCAAATATATAAAGTAAGATGGCAGCATAAAGCTTGGCAATTGTTTCGTCAGATAGGTTCTAACCTCCGAAACAGGCAGCTCCGAGTCTGCTGTAAAATAGGCGCAAAGCGATTTATGTCCTCCATCTCCCTCTCCGGCCAATACGGCAGCTTCTTTGATAGAAGGGTGCTCCAAAAGCTTCCGTTCAATCTCTCCTAGCTCAATGCGATGCCCTCTGATCTTGACTTGATGGTCTATCCGGCCCAAATACTCCAAGTTTCCGTTCGGCAAACGGCGAACAAGATCCCCGCTTTTGTACAGCCGTTCGCCAGGCTCGTACGGATTCTGAATAAACTTTTCCGAAGTCAATTCCGGCTGATGAAGGTATCCCCTTGCCAGCCCTTCTCCGCCTACGTGCAGTTCCCCAGGAACACCTACAGGCACTAGCTTGTTGCGTGGGTCCAATACATAGGCCGTCAAAGTCGGAATAGGGTTCCCGATATCGCTACTATTTTGTTCGATCTCATTGGTGGTAATGTCTTTGTACGTAACGTGAACCGTCGTTTCCGTTATTCCGTACATGTTGATGAGCTTTATATGCTTGTATTTTTCTTTAAAAGACTTCAATTTGGCCGGCGCCAAAGCCTCTCCTCCAAAAATAACCATACGGAGACAAAGCTCCCGGTCTTCTGTCCGCATTTCTTCATGAATGACTGGATAGAAAGCAGTCGGAGTCTGATTGAGCACTGTAACGCGTTGCTCTTTCAATAGACCGATGAACCGCTGCGGATCTTGTGTCACTTCCTTTGGAACGATAAGCAGCTTGCCGCCGTAAAGCAAAGCCCCGTACATTTCCCATACCGAGAAATCGAAGCAATACGAGTGGAATAATGTCCATACGTCGTTTGAGCCGAAATCAAAGAGGGATTTGTCGTTGAACAGCAGTCTTACCACATTGCGATGCTCGATTAGCACACCTTTAGGCGTTCCCGTAGTGCCAGAGGTATAGATGACGTAGGCCAAATCGTTCGGAGTATTGATCGTCTCCAGATCGGCATGTTCTCCCTGGAACAATTCCGGGCAATCGAGCAAAATTTGCTCACCGACAAACCCCGTTTTCGTCACAAGATGGCTTTGCGTCAGCAGAATTTGACATGCACTATTGGCCAAAATGAAATCAATGCGCTCCTGCGGATAGTCGGGATCAATAGGAACGTAAGCACCGCCGGCTTTTAAAACCCCCAAGATGCTCACGATCATCTCTATTGAACGTTCGCACATTATTCCGATCAGCTGATCTGCCTGCACGCCCTTGGCTCTAAGCTCTCTTGCCAACTGATTGGACTTTTCGTTCAGCTCGCGGTAGGTCAAGCTTGAATCACCCATGGCCACTGCAATGTTGTCTGGGTTGCTCCTTACTTGCTCTTCAAACAGTTGATGAATCGTTTTCTCATGTGGGTAATCCGCCTTCGTATTGTTGCATTCCACGATTAGATGACTCTTTTCTTGTTCAGTTAAAATATCGACTTCTTCCAACAGGCAATCAGGATTAAAAGTTACATCTGCCATGGCCTGTTTCATATGGCCTGCTATGTTCTCGACCCATTCTCGTTCATGAACCTGGGCGTTGTAGCTGTAGATCACCTTCATCTCTTTGCCCGGAATGACCGTGACAGTAAAGTCATAGTTATTGTGCTCCGAAAATTCGATTCCTTCGATCTGTAGCCCCTTCTCTTTCGACCCGCTCAGCGCTTTCATTCCTTGTTCAATCGGGTAATTTTCAAAAACGAGCAAATGGTCGAACAAATGTTGACGTAGCTCCGATTTTGCTTGAACCTCATATAAAGGACAATACGTGTGTGGTTCGGTCTCCAAGGAATTTTGCTGTATTTGGTGGATCAATTCGCGAAATGACATCCTGCCCAATCGTACGCGCACAGGAACCGTGTTAATGAATAAGCCCACCATTTGCTCGATACCTGGAATTTCCGCAGAGCGTCCCGAGACGACAGAACCGAACACAACGTCATCGGTCCGGTTATACTGCCGCAGTAATATGGCCCAAATCGCTTGGAAGACGGTATTTACGGTCACTTGATTCGTTTGAGCGAGATGAAGAAGACGTTCTGTCAATGTTTCATCCAAAGTCAGGCTCAATTCCTCATGATGATAGGTTCCACTTTCTTCCCTTCGTTCTCCCGCTCTCGGAATCGTTGCCTGTTGGTTGTAATTGTCCAAATAGTTCTGCCAATAAGACAGCGCTTCTTCTCGATCGTTTCCGTAGAGCCATTCAATATACGTGTTGTAGGCCGGAGCTTTTTCCAGCTGCATCGTCTTCCCTTGCTGCATAGCATCATATATTTGAAAGACATCTTTAAAAATAATGCCGAGGCACCATCCATCCATAATCAAATGGTGGAAACTCCAAATCAGCGTGTGGCTTCTCTCTCCAGTTTTAAGGATAGAGATTCGGAGCAGCAGGTCACGTTGAATATCGAAGCCTCGCTCTCGATCGTTCGCTTTATACGCTTCGATATACGCTGCTTTCTGATTTTCCTCCATGGCCGACAGGTCTTCCACATGCACAGTCAATCTTCGCTGTTTCCACACCACCTGCTGCGGGCGGGTTAGGCCTTCGTATATAAACACCGTTCTAAGCACATCATATCGATCAACTAATTCGTTCACGCTTCGTTCAAAAGCAGGGATATGAAGGTCGCCGGATAGCTCAAATTTGGCCTGTTCGAAATAAGCCGTCGTCCCTTCTTCCTTCAAATAGTGGAACAGCATGCCCTCCTGCATGTATGACAAAGGATAGATGTCTGCTATATTCGCTATGCTTCCGTCCTCTTTCAACCTATCTGCAAGAATATCCCACTCTTCTAAGCTCAAGGTATGGCTACTAAAATCGCCGGAAGTCTTCTCCGATTCCGTTTGGGCGGCACAGTGCGCAATGATGTCCCGAATATACCGTAAAAAGCTCTGAAGGAATTGGGCAACTGTCGTTTCTTTGTATTCTTCCCAGTGATAGCCTACGGTCAAGGTTAATGAGCCTTCCACAACCATAGCGTTAATGTCCAAGGCAACCGTGCGCTGCGCTTCCGCACTAACCATGTGTTGACACTGGTAATGGGATCGTTGAAAGACGTCTCTTTGTATGTCATTGTCAAACTGTCCTAAATAATTGAAACGAATATCGGGTTCGGTTCGGAAGGCAATTCCTTGCTTATGTTCTTCCGACATCATGTATTTGGAAATTCCGTAGCCTATGCCTTTATTGGGTATACGCCGCAGACCGTCCTTGACGCGCTTGATCCGGTAGCCGAGCAGGTTCGATTTCGTTTGAACCTGGTCCGAAGTGCGCAGATCGAGCAAAACGGGATAGATCGACGTAAACCAGCCAACCGTTCGGGTGATGTCCACTCCGGACAGTATCTCTTCTCTTCCATGTCCTTCGAGGTTAATCAGCACCTGTTCTTGCCCCGTCCATTGCTGTACGGATAGAGCGAGCGCGGTCAACAGGATATCGTTGATTTCGGTACGATACGCTTGATGGGTTTCCTTCAGCAGAAGCCCCGTCTCTTCTTCCGACAGGGTCATCGAAAGCAACCGCTCATCCCTGCGTTTACGCTGAAGGGCTTCGCCGTCTTTGGGCAGCGGAGCGATCGATACGGATTCGATTTCTTTCCAATAATCGAGCTCTTTTTTCAGCTTCCTGCTGACTGCATAGGTCTGAAGCTGACTAGCATAATCTCGATAAGAAGTCGTCTTCGGCGGGAGCTTCATTTCTTTGTTCGCTTCCAGTTGGCTGTAGAGGTCAGAGAAATCCTCCAAAAGAATCCGCCAGGACACGCCGTCCACCACCAGATGGTGAATAGCAATCAGCAAGTGATCTCCTTCGGCTGTGCGGAATAAACCGAGCTTTACAAGCGTCGGGTCGGTCTCCAGATTCATGCTCTGCTGAATATTCCGCTCTTCTTCCGCTATGTGCGCAGTGATGTCGGTTTCCTGTGTCATATCCACTACGTGCAGATGCACCTGCTGTCCTTCGATCCCCCGGTTTTGCTGGATCCAACCTCCTTCGTTCGACCGGTATACCCCCATACGCAGAGCATCGTGGTGCTCTGTCAAACGCTCAAAAGCACGACATACGAATGAAATGTCGAAGCCGTGGCGGCGATACAGCATAACAGATTGATTGTGATGGTGCAGTCCTTCGCCCTCTTGCTCCCGAAATAGCCCGATTTGAATGGGGGTAAAGCTCACTTCGCCTTCTACCGGACCTTGATCAATGATTTGACGGAATTCCCGTACGGAGGGCGATAATTCAGCAATGGAAGGATGCTGTAGCAAATTTTTGACCGACAGCTCAAAACCAAGCTTGCGCATTTGAGAGCACACTTGGAGAGCTTTAATCGAGTCCCCTCCCAATTGAAAGAAGTTTTCCGCAATTCCAATCCGGTTCACTCCCAAAATGTCTTGCCATACAGCGGACAATGTTTCTTCAATCGGATTGCGTGGAGCCGTATACTCGACTCCGCTATAATTATCTCCATCCGGCTCCGGAAGCGCTTGGCGGTTCAGTTTACCGTTGGGGGTTAGCGGAATGCAATCCAAAGATACGATATAAGAAGGTATCATAAAGCCCGGCAAAACTTGTGCCAGTGCATCTCTCGTTTGCTTGATTGTGCATCCGTCCTTCAAAACAACATAAGCGTAAAGAGAACTTTGACCGTGGCGATCCTGTCGGGAAATAACCGCTACGTCCTGAATCGCTTCCATTTGCAGAAGCTTCGATTCGATCTCGCCAAGCTCGATCCGATGGCCTCTGATTTTAACCTGTTGATCCATCCGTCCTAAGTACTCCATATCGCCGTTCGGGAGCCACTTCGCCAAATCTCCCGTCTTGTACATCCTCTTTTCTGGGAAGAACGGACTTTCTACAAATCGTTCCGCCGTCAATTCGGGCCGGTTTAAATATCCTCTAGCCACTCCTTCTCCCGACACGTACATTTCCCCTACAACCCCAATGGGAACTGGACGGCACTGCTCGTCCAAAATATAGCACGACAATGTTGGGATAGGTTTTCCTATATTGCTGGCGGGATGATCCATATTAGCTTGATCGATTTCCTTATACGTGACATGCACAGTCGTTTCTGTAATTCCGTACATGTTGATAAACTTTACTTCGGGATATTTCTCTTTCCATTGTTTCAATCGCGTCGGAATTAAAGCTTCGCCTCCGAAAATCACTTTACGTAGCTTACTTGCCGATTCGGGTCTGCCTAATTCCTCTTGAACTAGCGAATAGAAAGCCGACGGAGTCTGATTTAGGACGGTCACTTGTTCATGCCGGATCACTTCCCAAAATGCAGTGGGATCTTGAGCGACCGTCTTCGGAATGATGACCAATTTGCCGCCGTACAAAAGAGAGCCGTACATTTCCCATACGGAAAAATCAAAGCAGAACGAATGAAAGAGCGTCCATACATCCGACTCCCGGAAATCAAACAGCGGTTTACTGTTAAAAAAGAGCCTTACGACGTTTTTATGCTCAATCAAAACGCCTTTCGGTTTCCCGGTTGTACCGGACGTGTAAATGACATATGCCAAATCCCGAGGCTGTGCAATACTAACTGGATTGGACGTATCTCCCGTATACAAACGTTCGTCATCCAGATACATCAGCTCTCCCGCATAAGGCAGCTCAAATGGAAGATGACGCTGAAGAAGCAGCACGTCCACCCGGCTGTCTTCCAGCAAAAACTGGATACGCTCTTTGGGATACTCCGGATCAATAGGCACATAAGCGCCCCCTGCTTTCAAAATACCAAGCATGCCTATGATCATTTCACAGGAGCGATCCGCCATGATGCCGATTAACTGATCTCGCTTTACTCCTTTGGTAAGAAGCTTTCTGGCCAATTGATTTGCTCGTTCATTCAGTTCCCGGTACGTTAGCTGCCGCTCTTCAAACACTACCGCAATATGGTTCGGCGTTTTTTCCACTTGTTCTTCAAAAAGCACTGAAATCGTTTTGTCCATAGGATATTCTGCATCTGTGTCATTAAATGTAAACAAAATGTGGTTCTTTTCTTCTTCTGTGAGTAGATCGATCTGGGAGAGTGGTTGTGAGGGGTTCATGATTACTTGATCCAAAATGTTCAATAATCCGTTCATCATGCTTTCAATTTCTTGTTCCGTAAACAATTCGGTACGATAATCCAGATAGAGGATAAGCTCCTCCGTATTCGCCTCTTCTACAATATGGATGTTCACATCGTTAACTTCATGTCCATGCGAAAGGCTTTCCGTTTGGTATGTAATATTCCCGATTTGGTCCCATCTAAGAGGTCGATATTCTAGACAAATGCCGAATAATCTGTTCGTTTCCGGGTTATTTTTTCTCAAATGCTGAATCAGCAAATTATAGGGGTATTTTTGGTGTCGTAGAATCGAAGCTTTTTCTTTATTCACATGCTGAAGAAAGGTGACAAAATCTATGCTCGGATCCAAGCAAGTACGAAGAGGAAATGTGCTAACAAACATGCCAAGCATCTCTTTTTCTTCTTTGGTCGTACGATTGGCATAAACTGTACCAATCGCAATATCCCGTTGGCCTGTCATTTTATAAACATAGACGTATAAGGTTGTTAGAAATATTGAAAATATATTCGTAGCATAATTGTTACAAAAATCATGGATTTTGCTACCGAACTCTTTAGGAAGCTGGATCGTTTTCCGTTCGGCTTCCGTACCTATCTGGTATGAATTGTAATCTTTGAGGCTTATAAACTCCGGCAAGGTGGAAAATTTTTCATTCCAAAATGTGCGGTCTTTCTCGTATCGAGCCGATGATAGGTATTCCTGCTCATTCTTAATGAAGTTTAAGTATGACGCACCCGTTTTTTGAAGCTGAGGTTCATTATCCATTAGGTTCGTGTAAGCTTCAAAGATTTGCCTTGCCATAAAATCCAAAGACATGCCATCGACCATGATGTGGTGAAATTTACCGAAAATAAGCGTCTCCTGATCACTCAACCGAATCAATGAGAATGCATATAATCTGGAATTGAATTGCTCGAAGGGGGTCTGAGACTCACGCTTCACCCATCCGTCAAAATCATCGATATCGTGAATATCAAAAAACGGAACATCAAAAAGTTCATGATCGGCAAAATACTGTCTCGATTCATCGTCATCGTGCTGAATCAGACGAATTTGAAAAGCGCTATTGTTTGCCGTCACGATATGAATAGCCTTGACTAATAAGGAATAATCGATATCGCCCTTCACTCTTATAAATCCGGCAAGGTTTGAAAGGCTAGAATTGGAATATAATTGATCGGTATACCAGATTCTTTTCTGCGGATGAGTTAGCAAGTAAGTGTCGGAATTTGTCCGTTCTGCCTCTTTGTTCATAATCTATTCCTCCCCATATCCTGTCGGTACGATTTTGTTGTTTTTCCATTATTTTTAAAAAATAACACTAATAAACAAGCAATAATTAAGCATCATCAAATATAATATAAACATATTTTTCTATTTATTTCTATTATTTTCTATAATATCCAATAAAAATACATATAAAGAAAATGTTAATTTTATGTCGAAATTATGTAATAAATGTAAATGTATAAAGAAAGGAAAACCACTCCCATGGTTTCCCCTTATCGAACCGTACGTGCCCTACTAAAGCATATGGCTCCTCTATATGTTTACCCTCGCTTGCCCGGATATCAGCAGTGTAGCTCAAACCACCCCTATAAGAAAAGCAGAGAACGGCTCTGTCGCAAACAATGCGAACAGAGCCGTTCTGCCTTAGCGGAATTTGGATAAATATCGGGATTGAAAATGTATGATTGCCCCTCCTCACCATAAGCTTCCAGCCAGCATGGTAAACCGGAGCAAGACAATCTCATCGCCATCCTCTATCTGTAGTGGAGAATTCAGTTTTGCAACCTCTTCTTCACGTATAAACACCTTAAATAATCCGTCTTCAAATGCAAGAAGTGCCGCATCAACGGCTTCAGATGGTTCTGGCACATTTTCGTTATAGACTGCATCCAAGCCCACCTTTCCCGTCTCACCACGTTCTTTAATATCAGCTTCGGTTAGGTAAGTAATCAGCAAAACATCCTGCTGCTTGTCCATCAGCTTCTGGACATTCACGGATACCATTTCCATAAGAAGCTCCTTTAACGTTTCTGGAAAAATGGTAAGCTCCATTTGGTGCCGATTTAGCGCATTCTTACGTTTTCCCAAGCTTTTGACGGTCACATATATTTTCATTAGGTCTCGTCCTTCCACAATCTGTTTTTTTATTTATGTTTTTATTCTTAGGAAAGGAATACATACCAATAATGTCATGAACTATACATGATATAACTAAAAATTCTTTACCATCTCAAGAGGAAAAAGTCACAATATCCTGTATAAGGAAAAGGAGAGCAATATTATTGGGTGATAAATGATATAGGACCCTCTTTCAAAAAATGCATGCAACTGTCTCTGTGACAGGGCATGCGTTTTTTTTGTAAAAACACTCAAATTGTAATCTTCTTAATTTTCTAGCCCTTATTAGTCATGTTCAATTTTCTAAATTTGGATATTATTTTGACGAAAAGAAATAATTCCCAACAAAAGGAGATGTGTGAATTGAAACGATTTTTTAGGTACATCCTCGTGATAGCAATGGTCATTAGCTCTTTTAGTACAAGTGCATGGGGACAAATAGCATTAGCAGATTCCAATAAGGATTCGCAGGCAAAAGCAATAAAAAAGGAGTGGACTGTAGGAATTTTGCTTTTTGACGATGTGGAGGTATTAGATTTTGCAGGTCCTTTTGAAGTTTTTGCTGTAACAGGGCAAGATACATCATTTAGTCCGTTCCATGTAAAAACGGTTTCGCAAGATGGAAAAATGATAGCTGCACGAAATGGATTGAAAGTTCAGCCTGATTACAGTTTTGAAAATGCCCCTGCTTTTGACATTCTTATTGTTCCAGGAGGACCTGGTAGTCGTAAGGAAATGTACAACAAAAATATGCTCAAATGGTTACAAGAGCGGATGAAAACCGTTGATATCATGGCTTCCGTATGTACGGGTGCATTAATTTTAGCGGAAGCAGAATTACTAAATGGAAAAACGGTTACAACACATTGGAATTCCTATGACCGCCTTGAAAAAGATTATCCCAATCTAAAGGTCAAGAGAGACGTGAAGTTTGTGGATGAAGGAAAAATTGTAACATCAGGTGGTATTTCTGCTGGTATTAACATGTCGTTCCATCTTGTCAAACGATTGTTAGGTAAAGAAACTGCCGAGCATACAGCGAAGCTTATGGAGTATGACATTGTAATCGAGTAAGTGGCTAGAAAGGTAACTACCGTTTACTCTTACAAAGGTGGGCAAAAAAATGGACGAAAATCAGTATTACTGGGAAATGGTCAAAAAAAATATTGGCGTATACTCCCAAGAAGAACAGGAACAACTCCGAAATGCTAAAGTAATTATCTTTGGTTTGGGCGGCGTTGGTGGTTATGAAGTCATTTTATGCGCACGTATGGGACTGGGACATATCACTGGAGTTGATCCTGACGAATTTGAAGTATCTAATATTAATCGCCAAATGCTGGCTACTTCTAGTGTGATAGGACAATCGAAGGCAGCCGTAGCTGAAAAAGTAGCAACAGATATACATCCATATATATCCTCAACATTTATCCAAGCAAGTGTGGACGAAGATAACGTAGAGGAGCTAATGAAAGGACATGACATAGTAATAGAAGCAGTAGACGATATGCCATCTCGTGTTATTATCCATCGAACTGCCCGTGAACTGGGCATCCCAAGTGTAGGTATGTCTGGTAGTCCTCCTACACGTGGGTTTGTATCTTCCTTCTTCCCTGACGGAATTCCATATGAAGAAGCGTTAAATATTCCAGGTATGGGGCAAAAATTAACGGATCAAAACTTGCGTCAGCAAGTTGCAGATATAAAAAAAGGCAGGGCCTGGCATTCTGTTGAACAAGGTGCCCCAAAAGAATGGGCTGAAGCCTTTTGCGAGGGGAAAGCTGGTTGGATTATTACACCAATGCGAGCCCATTTACTTTCTTTGTTCAGTTTTAATGAAGCGGTACAAATTCTGACTGGACGTGAACCTTTGGCACGTGCCCCAAAAGGAATCCTTATCAACACAGATTGTTTGACACCTGTACAAATCAAAGAAGCTCCCATTGGCGGATGGGATTATACAACATTATAAGGGGGACAGTATGATACACCAAAACGTGAATACGTCTGATTTATATAAAGAAAGCTTCAAACGAAATATCGGGGTTATTTCTACCTTTGAACAAGAGAAATTACGAAATGCCCGAGTTACAGTAGTAGGAGCTGGGGGTGTCGGCGGCATCACATTGCTTCAATTGGCACGCATGGGTGCTGGTAACATACACGTAATTGATCAGGATGTTTTTGAAGCTAGTAATCTAAATCGCCAAATGCTCAGTTTTGTTAGCCGAATTGGTTCTAACAAGGCAGAAACTGCGGCTGAGCTGTTAAAAGACATTAATCCATCCATAAATATTCGTGTCACACAAGATTTTGTAACAGAACAAAATGCTACTGACCTTCTAAAAGACACTGATGTGATAGTAGATGCTACCGATGATTTGGTTGCACGAGTCATCATTCATCGAGCTGCGGCTACATTAGGTATCCCTTCTATCTGGATTGCAGTGACTCCTCCATTCCGAGGAGGAGTTATGTCCCTTACTCCTGATTCTGTACCATATGAGATTGCGCTAGGCTATCCATCCTATCAGCAGGAATTGACAGAGAATTTGAAACATAGCATTCATTTAATGAAGGATGGAAGGGCTCTAAACTCCATTTCCCACGGTGCAGACGAAGAATGGGCACAAAACTACGTAAAAAAAGAAAGCCCTTGGGCGGTGCTGTCACCAATAGCAAATATAGTAGGAATCCTGGCAAGCTTTGAAGCGTTTAAGCTAATCGTCAAACGTTCATCACTACCGCCTATTTTAAGTCCTGAGCTTATCCGTGTAGATTTGGCAAACAGCGACATGGTACAAGTCATGAATCCGCAAAACGGGTCATGGAATTACTCAGAGCTATAGGTTTCTCATGTTATTCCTTCTGTTACCTTTCGCAAACGGAAAAGCTTCGGTAGACAATATCATGAAAGTCTTTAGCTCTCCTACAGGTATCGGAGCCATATGTGCCGGTTTCGTCATCTCTTACATCGGTGGTAAAGGTGTCAGTGTTCTACCTGATGCTCCCGTCCTTTTAATTGGTGTGCTGGTTGGTACGTTAATAGCCGTGCTTTTTGCAAAAGGTTTACCTGCTGGTTTGATTATTGCCGCAGGGATTATTGCACTCTTTTCTACCAAATAAAAGGAGATCGTAGCGTGAAAATCAAGTTCGTATCTAAAGCTTTAATAAGCCTGGCTTGCTTTACATTACTTACAGCCTGCACTAAGAGTCAGGAACCTGTAAAACAAACAGATTCAGCCACCGTTTTACAAGAAGAATTCAACGTGCCACAAGGCCAAGAACAACTATATCTCCTACATAAAAGCTTGAGCACAAAAAAAGAGTACACCTCAGATGAAGTCATTTTATTTTTGGAGCCATTCAGTGTACCGACCGCTAAAGCATTTGATGTCCCACAATATTCCTGGATGGAGGAATATGCAAGTAAAGGCTATGACACGTGGGCTATGGATTTTAGAGGATTCGGAAACTCGTCGCGTCCAAAAGAAATGTCAGCTCCCGCTTTAGACAACCCTCCTGTTATCCATGTAGACGATGCCACGCAGGATTTGGAAACGGTCGTCAAGTGGATTCAGACAAAGCGGAATGTAAGCAAAATTCATATCGTAGGCTGGTCTTATGGTGGTGTAGTCGCTGGTAACTATGCAATTAGTCACCCACAAGATATTAATAAGCTCGTACTCTATGGTTATATGCATGGTTTCACATTACCTATGATGACAAAACCTTTTGAAAATCCAAAAAAGGCGGGGCAATTTAACCCTAGTCTACCAGCCTATCAAGTAGTAGATTACGAGAAGGGCATGCATCATTGGCACATGATGATCGGAGACAAAAAAATCGTAGAAAATAATTCCATGACAGCAGTAAAGGGTGTGTTTCTATCTTCCGATCCGCAAAGTGATCAGAACAAAGGAGCTGTTCGACGTCCGTTCGGTCCATTGGAAGATTTGTTTTCAATTTGGAGTAACAAACCTTTATATGATGCATCAAAAATTTCCGTACCTACTCTCGTGATTTACGGTAAAGATGACCTGTTTGCAGACCAAGGTATGCTCAATAAGTTAACAGGTACACAGGAGAAAAAGGAAGTTGTCATTCCAGATGCAACACACTGGGCCATCTACGAAAAAAATCGGGACACATTAATGCAAGAGACACTGAAATTTTTGACAGATGAAGAAGGTGGCAAAAAATAATGGCACAGGTCACATTGTTGGATGCGACTCTTCGCGAGGGAGAGCAACAAGACGGTATCCGCTTAGCAAAAGAAGATAAAATCGCACTTTTACACATGCTAGAAAACTTCGGCGTAACGTTAATTGAGATCGGACATCCGGGAATTTCTCCTGAAGAAGAAAGCATTTGTAAAGAAGTAGCGGCAACAGCAGAACGAGCGGAGATTCTCATGCATGCTCGAGCAGACATAGAAGAAATTCGTTGTGCTTCTCGTGCCAAAGCTCATTGGGTTGGGATTTGGGCATCTGTAAATCCAATATCTCTACAAGCAAAATTTACCAATAAGTCCATCGAGGACGTGATGCAAAAGGTAAAATTTTCTATACAAGAAGCGAAAAGACTTGGTTTAAAAGTACGATTCACTATTGAAGATGCCTCACGCACAGATTGGAACGATATAGAGACGCTGGGGCTGTTTGCTTTAGAAGCAGGGGCTGATCGTATTAGCTTAGCTGATACAGTTGGCGTCTGGGAGCCTAAAGAATGTGCAAGAATGGTTCAGCTTGCGGTTGATAGATTTCCTTGTGAAATAGAGGTGCACCTTCATAATGATTTTGGATTGGCCATGGCAAACGCACTTGCTGCCATTGATGCCGGCGCAACTGTGATTGATACCTCTCTATGCGGGATTGGAGAACGAGCAGGCATCGTTGATTTACTTGCTTTTTCTACCGTGTTACATCAAAAGCGGAATATACATCAATTTAACTTGACACAAATCCCCCAGCTTGTTCGTATGCTCAGGTTAGCAACAGGTTATCAGATTGATAAACTGAAGCCTATCGTGGGTAAGAATGCTTTTACCCATGCATCAACATACCATATGAAAGCGGTTCAAAAGAATCCAGCTTCTTATGAGCCTATTCCTCCAGAAAAGCTAGGAAGAAACAGAGTGATAGTAAATAAGCCTACTTCACGAACAAAACCGAAACTATCTCACTTTCTACGTGTAGGTCAGCCTTTTATAAAAGGAGCATCTGAGCTGTTGTTTCACCGTGACGGTCCAGGTAACCGCTGGGTACAAATGGACCACCGCACAGACGAACGTGCATCTTTTTATGTAATAAAACGAGTATTTTCCCACCATGCATCTGACGATATTTCAAAATCCCATGTCGATACCCACTCACATCATTGTGACAGTGCTTTCATTTTCTGGGGAAACGAACCTGATGGATCAGGGTTGCAATGTGAAGTAGAAATAGAAGGAGAAGTGCAGCAAGTAGTAAGTCCAGCTTCTATTTTTATTCCAGCAGGCTTAGAGCATACGTATAAATATCTATCTGGCAGTGGTACTTATACGAACATTGTTTTGGCTCCAGAGTACAATGCTAGTTTGGACATCACAAAACCTTTAGAGGTGGCAAAATAACTCTATGACTAAAAACGCATGCAAACTGTCTTCTATGACAGAGCATGCGTTTTGTCGTGTTCCCTTTTTACATATACATTACTCCCTCGCCAGAGCAGAACGGACCACGCGTCCCATATACGGCAGGATAACAGACAGATGATTTTCCTCATCAAAGCAACGATAATCAACTTGTAACCCAGGAACATTACTGGTGGACAAGCGTTCATACATCTGCTTGGCATTCACGACCATGTCTTGCTCCTGACTGCCTACACCTATGAGCAGACTGGTTTGTAAAGACTCTACTGGCGATTCCTGTTCCGCCTCTGCAAAACGTTCCGCTAATGGAAAAAGAAATTTATTTTTCCACCAAAGAGACGGACTTCCAGCCGCATAGACCTGAAAAGCCGGACGTTTTGTAAACAAAGTATATAATACAAACAACCCGCCCAATGAATGGCCAAATAGCGTTTGGCGACTACGGTCAATTAGAATCTCTTGTTCGATCAAAGGCTTCAATTCTTCTTCAATAAATGCCAAAAATAAGTCTGCTCCACCAGTTGCTGGCCATTCAAAGCCGTCCTTGCGCTCAGGAAACTCGTCTTTGTCCGCATACACGGTGTAATCGTAAAACCGTCGATTTGTTTCAAACGGCTGATCGGTCTCATATCCAATGCCAACTACGACAGCCGGCTCCAGCATATGCGGACCGCGAGTATGTAGGCGAACCGTCTCAGCCATCGAACCAAAAGCTGCATTAGCATCCAGCATGTAAATAACCGGAAAACCAGTTGCGGGTGCAGGCATATCTGGCTTGCACACCATAATTCGGTATTTTGCACCACTATTGCTTGTTACTGTCCACTGCTCTGCCCCCGGAATGGCGAAGGCTGAACGATTATCTTTGTGTTTCATCGCCAAATTCCCCTCTCCTTAAGCTTCAATCGGACTTCGTGTTCTTTTGTCCAATTTTTCCCTAATTGATAATTATTATCACTATTGATCATAGCGAAGTAGCTCTCTTAGTACCATAGACAATATCCAGAACAATTATGGACGATTTACAGCTAGTAGCTGAGTTATATGATCCGAAATAAATAATAGTTGAGCTGATTGTTTTAAAGCATTTAGCATTTGTATGCATTCTTTATATTCAATACTATCGGGCTTATCAAAAAGCTTCAGCAAGAGAACGAACAGGTACCACTGTACTACCGTTCACATTTTGAATCGGAGCACTAGTCTTGATTTCCTTCCCATTTACCATTAACTTGATGTTTGATGAAGCATACCCTATACCTGATACGAGTATAGCTTTGTACTCTTCTCCTTTAAAAGCAACATTACGTACATCGTTTCTAAAGGATACGGAAAATTTTGTCGTATTGCAAATTCACTTCCCTACGCTAGAACAATTGTACACATCCAGAGCAGATTACATGTACAAAAAAGCTCCTTCCAAAACGAAGGAACTTCTTACTGCTTCTTCAAGCAATCGGTCGTCAGCTTTAATCAATTTCGAAAATCGTGATACTAGCGAAATCAATTCGGAGTAGTGTGCCAGCTGGTAATGGATTTGGTGCTGACAATACTAGCTGAATCCTATCCCCTCTATGAAAGAATTGTGGTAAAAGGGTGGAAGTTACATAAGTAGTATCAAGACTATTGGAGTTAAAGCTTGTTTGAGAAGGAATAATCGTTCCCCCATTCTGAAGTAACTCAAATGTTAGAAGAGGGTTAGGATTAGCAGGGGGAGGGGAGGCAATATTAGAGACCTGTAGGCTAAATTGAGTTAGATATATTCCGCTTTTTATAATAGTGATAGTGTCAGTTGCTGGATCAAAGATAATGCTGAATGCATTAGATGCACTATTCAAGTTGATGACGACAGGTACTATGTTAGTAGGACTAATGAACTGTGGAAGAAAATCATTTGTTACATAAATAATTTTTTCATCAGACTTACATTTGTGTCCAGACATACATTTACACCTCCTATCAAGCCCTCTATATATAGAATGACAAACGGAAATACATTGTGCTAGACAAATACCTATTTTCTTAAAATCGTTATTTATGAAGGACAAGCTGACAAAGATAAAAGTAGCTATGCGTGAGGTCGGCTATATCTGCTCTACTATTACGTATATAATTCCTCCCCTCCATCTCTAGCTTCTCCAACAATTGAAGCAAAAACTTCATGTCCATCTGCTGCGCATCAAGCATATATTGTTTTACTTCCTCTATATCTTGCTCGTTTATATTACTTGTTTCTTTTGCTCCTGACTCAGCTCTTTTTCTAAGGCAACCATACTGCACGATTATATAAACCTTTGTTCGCATGTTTAATCAGATATTCTTCTGAGCAAAGTGCTATAAATTGCTGAAACTGATTTGAAAAGTCTGTCATACGCACCTCTTTATTGAGATCAGATACGTTACTGAGGTGAGGTTTCCCCCACCCAGCAATGTATCGATTATTTTCCTGTAGCTCGCATGATATCGTAAATCGTCTCACTAAATAGGCGAGGTGAAATGTCGGTAATAGGTAAGGGTTGGCTCTTTTCATAGTAATAATAACGATCAAATTTGTTTTGATGAAAAGTCAAGCTATCTAAGCTGATGTCTTCCATTCCTTCATAATAAGAGATACTAGTACCACTGAATGTAAGTTCCGCAATCATATCGCCATACTCTTTGTAAAACTCATGGTACCAGCCTCCATCCTGCGCCATTCCTTTATACCAGCCGTACTTCTCCAAACTTTTTGGAAAGGCAGTTGGTGAATATTCTTCTTCAGAGAGGTCTGCAACTCTATTATTTTTTAGATGTTCTTCTGTTGGAAAGTAAAGCTGACGACTCAATTGGAGAAAAGGTTGCTTTATTTCATAATCCTCCAATTGTATTTTCCACGCTTCCAAATCTTCTTTACCAAGCTCGATCGGATGAACCAAACCAATGAGAGCATCTTCCTTACATTCAAACTCTTCCTCATCAACCGTATTAAAAGTACCATCGTCCATGTAACGGAAGGTAGCTTTTAGTTTTCCGTCCTCATACGCCCCAGATGAGCCCGATCGCAAATTTCTGCATCATCACATTTTCTACAAAGAGATTTTCCCAAGATGTCGTGCTCCACAATCTTTGTTTGCAGAGCGATTCTTCAAGGCGTAAGGATTGGATATTCACAAGGTTTTTTACATCTTTCTTCAGCTGGGTAAACTCCACTTTTGCTTGTTCAGCTAAAGTGGCATCATCCTTTTGAGCAGGAGAAGGTAGATTTTTAACTACTTTTCCCGTTTCATCATTGGTCACATGTAATTCACGATCATTATTCACTTTAACGGTAAACGTTCTCTGCCCATAGCTAAAGATACGCTTACCCCTTTGATCAAATCCCAATGTTGTGACTAACCGATCCTCTAATTCCTCAGGCGATATTTTTAAGTTTTGTGCCGCCATTGCTAAAGCTTCCATTGACGCCGCCTTCACTTGTCTATTTTTTACAGTCCGCTTCACTTGATCAATTGTAATAAATGCTGCCAGTTCTTGCATAAAGGAAAGAGCTTTGACTGCATCAGATGCAAGTGCACCACGTCCTGCTTCAGCCCACTCTTTTATCTTCTGGCTCAACACGTCGATGATTCTACGATCTCCAAGGGAGGTACAAACAAACATGACCCATTTTTCTTTAGCAGGTGCATTGTTATCGAGCCACATATTGAACAATTCCATCACGAAATCAGCTAATGATTTTGGATGAGCATACTCTTTTACCTTTAAAACATGAGGGTTAGGTGCTGTCGTAAAATCAACAGATTGCGTCAAAATGTACTCTTTTACTTCTGCATCCAGTTCCCCTCCCTCTAAATCTAGGAGAGTAGGAAGCTGCTCAATCATGAGCCATTTCAATCGTGCTAGCTTTCTTTTGTCTACCACGTTTCCAAATGTTGCATGAGATTTTTCCGGACTCTGTGTAGCAGCATCTATTAAACTTTGAAGTAACGCTTTGAACTTACTACTCGTCTCATTTGATAATAGGTCTTGATAGATGCTTTGATAGTTTTCCACACCACGTAGGGCATCTAATGCTAACTCCTTTAGTTTAGCTTTCTTCTGTGTCTGATAGATACGCAAATAGAGATCTTTGTTTTTTACATTTGTAAACTCTGCTTGAGCTATACTGCTTGCCTTTTTTGAGGTATCTTGTAACCCAAGCTGAATGGCTTGATAGTAGTAGTCTTGTTTTAATTCATTCTTTTTCTCAAAAATAATTTCTAGAATTGACGTTCTTGCATCTGAACCTAATTGTCCGTACAGTTGTAAGCTTTTTTCGATATTTCCCAAAACGATTTTTTGATAGGAATCCTCTGAAAGCTCGCTATAATAATCAACAGAACCTTTATAATTAAGAATATGAAGTAGAAAACGATTTATATCCACTTCAGGATCATCTGCATACGTAGCTATCCATTTCTCAGGATCAAAGGCAGATGAGGAAAATAGCATATAAATGAGGGACATGTTTTCTTGTTGGGTCCCATAATGGCTCAGAAAGACGACAAATCGTTGAATGATCGGATGTTCCACAGGAAGGAACGTAAACAAAAATAGCTGATCTTTTATATCATAGGAATTAAATTTATTATTCGATGAAGATTGCTGCGTAAATTCGTACAATATTTCTTGTAAAGACAGCTTTCCGGTAAGGTATCGATAGAGCTTATGAGTTTTGTTATTTTCCTGTAAGGAAGCAATCGCAATATCTTCTAACGTTATATTTTGATCAGACATATTAACACCGTGGTCTTGCAGTGTTTTGAATATGTAGCCCTTGATCAACCAATCAGAAACAAGCACCATCGCTCTTTTAGCTCTCTGTGTATCAACAAGCAATCTCTCTTCTACCACCTGCCACGAAATTTGATAACCGCGCAATTCTTTGATTGCACAAACAATCAAATCATACGGCTCTGTCATAGGCACGATTCCTTTGAGCATTTCGTTCAGATCGGCTTCTTGCTCACGATGTAGGTAAGATAAGGAATTAATTACATCCAGAGGGATCATTTCATAGAGCGAACTCATCGCACGTAATAGTTCCTGATCTAATTCATCCTGTTGTTGTAAGAAATTTGCTTTGCTTCCACGTATATTTACTCTGTAGAGAAGAGCCGATGTAACCAACGTAGCATATAAATTAAACTCAGAGCGGCTGAGTGTTTTTCCTGTTTGTTGTTCAGGACTATAATTGAACTGATTTTGGATAACCTCTATCTTCTGCTTGCGGATTTGTTTATCTAAGTAACTAGTAGAAGTACAATCTCGTTTCGCCAAGGTAACGGTAGATAAAGCTTCAATAGCAGTCGAAATCTCCTGTTTTAGCCCCTCCACATTTTCGGTAATCAGGTAATACATATAGGATTGAACTTGGTCTTTGATTTGCTCAAGATAACTGTTATCAGCAAAAGACAGATAGCTGAGAGTCAGCAGTAACGGAACAGCATGCTCTGTTACGGAATAAGAGTTCAAACTCGATATGTAATTATTAATAAGGGTATCGACATAAAAAGAAATAGCCGTATCCCCTATATATTTCTTCGTATCACAAAGTTGGCGGATAACCAGCTGTTTTTGTGCCTCTACATCTTTTATTTCTTGCGTAAGTCTGATCGTTTTAACAAAATGACCAATACAAATACTCAAAACGTTACTTCTATGGTTTTCATTTGAACTCGTTTTAAAAAGAATAGCTGCCGCTCTAAAAAAAGTTTCGTCTGTTCCCCTTTTCCCCATTTTTTCTAGCTGAGATATGCAATCATAAGCAAATACTTTTTGATGGACAAGAATACTTGGAAACATGTCCTTCTCACCAGACACATAAGCAATAATCTGATTATACTGATTGGAGTCAATGGAATCGTTTTGAGGATTTTGTCTAGAATAGTGTCCAGAATAATCCTTAACAAATTTATCAGCAAATTGAGTGATTAAAGGATTACTTGCACTGTTTTTTAAAACCATTGGAATTCCTCCTCATATGCTTTCTCTCTAGGTTATGAAGTTATAATCTTACCAACCCACTGCGCTAACTTATCAGGCGTGATGGCTGCAACATGCGCTCCCATATCTGCCAAGGTACGTGCTGCAAAAAATCCTCATAAGACAGATTTCCTATCAGATGGTTCAAATCTCCAAGTAACTGTTCATCATGTAAGAATACATCGCGGGCTATGGAAAAGACTCCTTGTAAATAAGTAGCAGTAATAACCCCTTCGAGCCGAGGTGGAATATCACTAACAGAAAGGAGGCCAGTTAGTTGATCTTTAAAGATATCAACAGATAAACCCCATCTCTCTTTGGACGAAAGCATATAGAGAAATTTCAGGTATTCGACGATGTCATTTATTTCATCAGGGTTAGGCTTTGTTATTTCATAGATTTTCGTTACTGCATGGTAATAGGCTTCCTCAATAAGCTTTTCTAATTGATCCGTCTCCTGAAGAGCAAACAATCGTTTTTGTTCACAGAAAATTGTAAGTGTCTGAAGAGTTTGGCAGAGAGAAACAAAGCTTCCATCTCTCTTCACAGAATCCTCGACCATGTCAAAGAGCCTGGCACTCAACTCCTCTAGCCCCATTAGCATTGTCTTCAAAAGCCATTTAGCTGCTTCTCTGCTATGATGATCCGGAATATCCTTCATTAATTTCTCTACCTTATTAATTGCCGCTTCTTTAATGCTTCCCCCATAAATCGAATTTTCAATGAGCCTTGCTTCTACATAGGAAGAATACCTGTAGTTCCAGCTTTCTCTGACTACATTAATATTCTTATTGTCGATCCAATCTGGACCTATTATCTTTTGACAAAACTCTGTCACTAAAAACTGTACACTGTGAAAAAAATAACTAGTCTCTCTATGTTGTAACGTATCTAATGGTTGTGATGTGGCAATCGACCGCTCTCCCTTCGTAAAAGCAGAGGTAACCGCATCAAGCAATTCGTAGACTCCGCCCTCTGATTTAGATCGAAAGGTAGCAAGCCCCAGCACTAAATGATATGCCTCAATAGCATCTGAAACGGAGCACCCTTTTTCCCTCAAGCTTTTTAACAATTGAGCCAAAAATAGAACAGCACTGTTATTGTAGGGAAAGGATCGCTTCTTCTGGATTGCCCTCCAGACAGTGTCGTAGTAATTGACAAAGGGCATTCCGCTTGCATATCCATTTACATGATCCGCCTCACGAAAGGTGTACACCATTGGATACACTTTTTCATTTTTTACTTGCCTTACTTTATACAACGTTTCCATGGGGGCTTCATGGTCTTCATCGACTCCATAGCAAAACGTCCTTTCTGCTATATTCTTTTTATCGTCTGAAAGGGATACCTACTTCCTTTGAGGAAGAACTATACATGATATAACAGAATATTATTTACCATCACAAGGGCAGAAAGTCACAACGTAAGGACTACGAGGGACGAACAGCAATATTATTGGGTAAAAATGAGAAGATTAGATGAAAAATCGACATATCTTCCTTTGTGTAAACATTCCGTCCATCAGGATGTAGTGATTTTATTCCTCACCCTTGGACTCTCAATGCTAAAGCAACATAAAAAGACGCTCGAAAGCGCCTTTTCATAAGTAGACTATATATAGAAAAGAACTTTTGTCTTTTGTTTTATTCATCAGCCTTTTTATAAGTGACTAACCAGTTATCACCTTCATGTTCAACATTTTCCAAAACATATTTCGTATTTGCATAGCAGCCTCCACCCATTTTTTCGTATGGAATACTTTCTATGGTTGGATACGTTTCTTTTGATAATAAACCTGTTAAATATTCACTTGCGGGAGCAATAGAGTACCTACTGTGGTCTATTGAGATAGGCGCAGCACTAACCACGGAACCTACTGACAAAACAGCAAGACTCAACATTCCAACAGCCATAACTCTCTTCATTTGGTTTTTAAACACAATTGTTTCCTCCCAATGTTCATTTATTTGTATTGCTTGTATTTAATTTACCATCAAATTAATAAAAATGGATTAAAATGGAATAAAATATAGTAATAATTTTATTTATATTTCTAATGTTATTATCTAATAGCAATTAGTAGATTATGTAGCATCTGTACAAGTATGCATTCTCCATAGCTTTTCATCCTTCTATCGAATGATTGCATACAAATAGACGACACAAAGCCACAAACAAAGGGGTGTAAACAAATACGTATCATATTTAGAGAAACGAGAACTCTTCACTCGCTTAAACAGCCCGACATATTTGAATTCCCCTATGCTTCGAAGGCCAAACACAGCGACACATACCCAGCACCCCCACTTCACAATTGGATAGGAGGGAATAGACGGGAGAATATCCCCCTGAACCATCAGAAGTAGTGATGCCCCGAATAGTAGAAGCGCAACAATGAGCGTACCTGCTGTGCCTGGGACAAATGTAGGTTGTTGGGATACGCCTGTAGGCACTGCAACGCCTACTCCCCATTTGCCACCAAACGCCCAATATACATGAATACATCCAATGAAAACTAAGAGCAAAATAGATAATCCGATGAGAACATCCATCATTTTCCACCCTTCTGTGAACCAATTCCTTCCCAGACAACCTCGAATTGGCGTAGAAAAATCGTTTCTATACTGTTTACATCCGTTTCCGACGAAAACCATACCATAAGAGTATTGAAATAAACGCCTACTAGCACGGAAGCAATATCCGCGGAAACCATATGCTCTGAAAGCTGTCCATTTCTTTTAGCATCATCGAGCATGGATGTGATAGCCTCTCGAAATTTTTGTACAACGCTTATCTCTTCTTGGATATGTAAGGTGGAGCGCATCAATTCTAGAATGATTAGCCTAATAATATCGGGATGCTCTGTATAACGTGCAAACAAATCATGAAATAGAAGCGTAAGTTTTCTTTTTAGATTAGGCTCGTCTGCATAGCGAAATGCACTTTGATAAACCGATTCTAGCTGAGCCCTGCCCAGATGAAGTAAAATGGCCTCTTTTTTCGAAAAGTAATTGTAAAACGTTCCTTTAGCGATGCCACATGCTTTTGTGATTTCCTCTACCGTTACATTGTCGAAGCCTTTTTCTTTAAATAATTTCAAAGCCTGCAAGAAAATGTGCTCCTTAAGCTCTTGTTTCCTTACATCCCTTAACATTTTAGAGATCACCAGCCTCTTATAATGATGACTATAGTCAATAAATGACTACAGTCATCATTATAAACTAAAAAAGTAATTTTTTTCAATATTTATTTTATTTTCGGATGCAATTTCATTCCCTAGCTTCTATTCATGCTGGGCGCACGAACAAAAACACCCCCACAAATGTGAAGGTGTTTTGTTTATCTCCATTTTATAGCCTTAATAAGTAAAGGAACGGGTGAGCTTTTGCAGCTCTTCAGCCATATGAGAAAGAGACATTGCTAATGCACTTACCTCTTCCATGGAAGCAAGCTGTTCCTCTGCAGAAGAAGCAATGTTCTGCGAATGGTCAGTTGCTTGCTGGGCAATATGAGCTACATTTTCTCCACTGGCCGAAATTTCTTGAAGACTCGCTGAAATTTGTTGGGTGATGCTAGCTAATTCTTCAATCTGCTGAGAAATCTGGCTCGTGGAAGAGAGAATTTTCTTAAACTTCTGATCCGTATCGTTTGCAATTTCAATTCCCGTTGCTACTTCCTCTTTAACTTTATCCATCGTCTGAATCGATTGATTCATATCTAGCTGAATCTCTCCCAGCAACTGGGTAATTTGATTGGAGGATTGTGTGGATTGATCCGCTAGTTTTCTAACTTCTTCCGCAACCACAGCAAAGCCACGTCCGTGCTCACCAGCTCGTGCTGCCTCAATAGCCGCATTTAAGGCAAGTAAATTGGTTTGAGCTGATATATCCGTAATAACATTTAGCATTCCGGAAATATCACTTGTACGTTTATCCAGAAGCTTAATCACAGTATCTGACTCATTGACAGACTTATGGATGGAGTTCATCTGCTGAACTGTTTTTTGTACTGCCATTCCGCCATCTTCTGCTGTTTCTCTAGTTTCTGTAGATGTTTCTGCAATAGATGACGAGCTCTCCGCAATCCGTTGCATACCAATAGATATTTCCTCGATAGAGCTTGTTGTTTTATAGAGAGCGTTTTGTTGCTCTTCTGCCCCACTCGCAGCTTCTTGGATAGCAAGTGTAATGTGCTCATTTGCTTTACTTGTCTCTTCTGCGCTAGCTGTTAATTCCTTAGAGGAGCTGGCTACCTGTTGTGCTGATAAATCCACTTCACGAATCAGATGTCGTATATTTTTTAGCATGTAATTAAAATCATTTGCCAAATTACCTATTTCATCTTTAGAGGTAATCTTCAATTCTTCTACTGTAAGGTCCCCATCTGCTACCCTGTTCAACTGTTTGGCGACCAATACAATTGGTTTGGTAAACAGTTTGGAAAAAAAGCTGACAATGATAATTCCAATAATCGTAGAAATAGAAACAATCAGAACGATCAAAGTCAAAATTTTATTAGCCCCGGTATTAAACTCAGTAAGATACGCACCGGATCCCACAATCCATCCCCAATGAGGCTCTAATTGTACATACGAGACTTTGGTCTCCACATCGTCAGAATTAGCTATCTGCCATTTATAGCTTACATACCCGCCATTGATCGTTCCTTTTTTAATAAATTCCTTTCCTAATAAAATACCGTCTTCGGTTTTAACATCCATTAAATTCTGGCCTTCATTGGATGGATTCATGACGGACACAGCCTTTTCGTTGACCGCCCAAAGATAACCCGTCTCACCAATCGTATACTCTTTTTTAATCGGACGTTTGTTATCCCCATTTATTGGACCTAGGAGTTCTTGACGCACCTTTTCCTGTGCTTCTTCTAATGTTAATTGACCGGCCTCAACCCGTTCGTTCATCAGATTAATCAGACCAATTACCATTTTCACATTGTTCTTTAGTGCTGTTTGACCAGCCTGATCTAATTCTTTTTTTGTTGATCCATAAGTTGTTATCCCAATTAGCAAAGTGGGCACTAACAAGATTCCTAAGCATAAAATTGTAAGTTTGGCTCGCAATGAAGCTATTTGAATTTTCACATTCTCTCCTCCTTATAGGTCTTTCTCTTGTGTGACAAAATGGATGTTTCTTTCATCAATCTCCATCTCATTCTATCTTTATAAATATCGTAGAAAGTGAACCAGATAATGAGAGGAAATAATTACCTCACTATCCAATTTTGGGCCTCAGATTGTTCTTCTTGCTGGTAAGATTGAATTGCTGTAAGATGGGTAAGCAATTTTGTTTGGTAAGTAGCTGTTAATTATTTCACAAAAATACCGATATATAAATAAAGAAATCACAAACCGGAAAAGGATGAGAACTGTGGATGTAAAAATTTTAAACGCTTATCTCAAAGGACTGACAACTGTACTAGGTTCATTAGGAATTAATATAGAACGTAAAGACGTACAACTCCAAAGATCCCCTTATACCTATGATCAGTCCCATAGAGTCGTTTCCCAAATAACTGGTGTCGTTACGGGTGACATTATTATTGGAATGGAAGAAGATGCTCTTTCTGTTTTACTTCAGTCCTTTAGCATCCCGCTAGACATGGTCGATGACGAGATGAAAAAAAGTGTACTTGAAGAATTTGCAGATATGGTAAGAGGCCATGCAATCACTAGTTATCAAGCAATCGAGGCTCAAATTGAATTTACAAATGTTGGTTTACTCAAAAATATTTATTCTGATGATACCTTACCTCAACAAAAACAAAGCTTAAGTGTACATATTCTAGTCAACGAAGAATTCCCAATCCATATCGATTTTGTTTTACAGTAATAAGGGTACATATGAAGACAAATACCTCCTCCGTGGGGGTATTTGTCTTCTCATCAGCACACAAATGAAACCCTCTAAATGTAATTTAGAGGGTTTTAAACGCAATCAATTTATTTGTATCTATGATCTTTCTGCGCTTACTTTTGAACTTTGCTCCCTTTCCATAAAGACATTTGATTTCCTTCGATATGAACACGCTCCTTGGACCCCATCCCATATCTTAGCCAGACAATTCGGGCATCTGTATCTTTGACGTTTTACCTCTATCTTCCTTGGCTCGCCATCTACAATGTCATCGAATATCTGTATGCGGGTTTCTGTCCTGTGAAACTTTTGGTTTCTACATATGGAGCATCTTTTAGGAGGTTCGGTGTAAATATTTATAAGTAATCACACTCCTTATCGAAGTTTTTGATTGAAGGATATTATATAATAATCATTTTCAATCTACTACACAAAATAACATGAAACTGTAATTTTGTCCTTAATATACATTTTGTTAAAAATATGCTCACTAAAAAATCGACTTGAACGAAAAGAGGAATGGTTGCTATCTTACTTTAGGTAGACAAATAAAAAGAGACGTGCACGGCACCATTTACCATACACGTCATTACCGTATACCTACTTCTATAATTTTTTTGGAGAGTCTAATCTCTCAGGATCTACCATAACAGTAATACCACTAGATTCTCTCTTTATAGAAATTTTTACTCCGTCAACTTTCATTTCTTTAAAAGACTCAGCTGTGCTTCCACCTTTAATCAATTGATCTAGCTGATCTGACCAAGCGATACCGGTAGCTTGAATCATTGCCTTAATGGTATGTAAATCTGGAGTCCCCTTATACATCAGACCATCAATTGTTTTTCCATCTCGCTTCAACATAACACTAACCCATTTTGCTTCTTCTTTCGTGTATTTTTCCTTTTTCGGATAATAGAATCTGTAGAAGTTTGTGTTCTTTTCTAATTCAAGAGTAAAAGGTAAAACTTCAATTCCTTTACTAGCTAACTCTTTTTTCAATTTGTTGTAACGACTAAGATATTCCTCTGTTGTCATATCCTTAAATGCGCCTGTTGATTTTACTTCCTCTTGTTTCATTTCAGACTTCGGACTGTCTATGGAAATATCCGTCTTTTCAATGGAAGCGTCTGTCTTTTCATTAGCTCCGAACACCGTAAGGCCAATTACTACAAACAATGCGACCAATAAAGCCATGTACTTTTTCAAGAATGCCCCTCCTCGCATGAAATTATAGACAATTTAGATTGTTCTTGTTTTCATTATAATTTTAGTTCTGTTCAGATGGTACAAAATGTTTTACGACCGCTTTTCTATACGCCGTTTAAAAAACGCTGGTTGCCACACCTGCATGATCGGAGTTCGGGAAAGTGTGTATAGAACAAGCGCTGACCAAATGCAAATAAAGCTTAGCAGATGGCTATGCGTAAACGACTCTTTATACAAAAATATAGCAATCGCCAATTGTATCGTAGGGGCGAGGTATTGGATAAAACCTAACGTAGAAAGGGAAATACGCTGTGCTGCTGAAGCAAATGCAAGAAGTGGCATTGCCGTAGCTATCCCAGAACCTATGAGCAATAGATCCGTTCCCCAATCTGCTATACCAAACGAACCAGCACCTTGGCTCTGTAACCAGAAGATATACACCAGCGAAATCAGAGCCACTGGGACCGTCTCTAGAGTCAATGAGGTAATCGAGTCTGTTTGAATCAACTTTTTAACTACACCATAAATACCAAATGACAATGCTAAAGAAAGAGAAATCCATGGAAGCTGGCCAAAATTAATAGCCATCCAGCATACGCCGACTGCCGCAAAAAGTAACGAAATGAGTTGCCAAAAATCCAACCGTTCTCGGAAAAATAGCATTCCTAACGCGACATTAAGCAAAGGATTGATATAATAACCGAGACTCGTCTCTACAATATGACCGGAGTTAACTGCCCATATGTAAATCATCCAGTTCGCACTAATTAACACGGAAGCAAGTAAAAAGAGCAGTAAACTCTTTGGCTTTTTCATAAAGTCCATAACCCGTTTCCAATTCTTCTTTAGTCCTACTAATACAATGGCAAAAATAAGTGACCATAAAATACGATGCGCTAAAATTTCGCCTGGAGGTATAAAACTGACACTTTTCCAATAAATCGGTAAGAATCCCCACATGGTATACGCCGCTATTGCATATAGAACTCCTACCCTATGTTCGCTTTGCATAATTACCCATCTCTTTCCTTCTCGAATTGTTCCTAATCATACAAGAATTATCAGGTCATTACAAAGAAGTTTTGTAGGAAATTACACTTCTCTGTATGCGCTTTTCGAGAAGTTAGTATGGGAAAACTTACACATGAGAAAACCCTTTCTATTTGACGACCGGCCATTTCTCCTTGCGCAATGCATTCAATAGTTCCGAACCGACGTGCAAATTATCCCCAACCAGATCACGAGGAGTAAGCGCCATCCATTGATTTAATGACATATCGGCAAATCGATCGCTTTTACATATCTCCAAAAACCATAACGTTTGGTTACCTGTATTCTGAATATAGTGTCCATAAGCAAACGGTACGTACCCGACATCACCAGCTCTATAATCAAATGTACGAGCTGTATTGTTTCCTGCAAACACCGTCATTCTTCCCTGTCCAGCAAGATAATACTGCCATTCGTCATTATTGGGATGCCAATGCAGTTCTCTCATTGCTCCTGGTTCGACCTCAACCAACGCTACCGCGACCGTTTTTGAGATAGGAAAATTAGATGAGTCCACGATCCTAACGCTTCCTCCAGGTGTTTTAATCGGTGTTTGAGCTAGCAGTTGATATGTAAAGCTTTGGGGAATGGTACCATACGGAGACTGGATTTTCTGACTTTCCAGCGAACCAGGAACATTGTCTTGGTAGATATAGACTTGCTCTGAAGGAATGTATGTAAAAGCATTCTCCGGTACGCCAAAATTGGCCGACAGCACATCTTTTGGTCGACCGAGGTTATTCGTGTGCCCGCCCTAACAACATATAAGCCCATTCTGCTTGCTGATGCCAATGTAATTCACGCACCCCGCCCGGCGTCAATCGCATATTCACCCCTGCAAGTGTAGTAATCGGGAATTCTCTAACTGTCGCTCCAGCACCATCTTTTCTTATGGGCTGCGGCACATTTTTGCACGCAGCTTGAATCATAGGTCGTTTTTCCATGAGACATGCTCCTCTCACTTAAGTGGTTACAAGGAGAATTCAATTCCTCACTCAAGGAATTTATGGCATAAGTTCCATGATTATTACTCTCGTATCTTTACTTCAAAAAGTTGTAAAAAACTCTTATTTAAGCGCACCTATATTCTTAATGTCTACATGAGCAGAAAAACGAAGGGAAGCCTTCGAAAAGGTAGCTGGCCATATTTCTTGAACGTTTTTCCACTCTTTATATTGATACGCTCTGGCATAAAGTCCTAGCCCTATTGGATCGACTTGATGACGCTGAAGCTTTGTAAGTAAAGCAGCAACCTGCTTATTTATTTCCTTTTCTATCATGGCTTCTATTTTCTTTTTTTCCTTTTCGCTTTCTAGATTCAATCGGAAAGTACGTTCTGTTATGGCTGCCGTTAGCTTCATATTAATATCAAACTGAAAAACCCCTTGTTCATACATTGTGTTTACGGTTTGCTTTTTGAGAGTGGTGGCCAGTGTAATGTTTTTCTTACGGCTATTATCTTCACTGTCGGGAAAATGCACTGGGATGGTGAAAGTGTACGGTTCTTTTTGATTATTGCGTAGTAAATCGAGTAAAGCAGATTCTCGAAGGTTAAGGGAGGCACGATAATACCCTCTCTTATCAAGAAGTGCAGTGCCCAGAACTCTTACTTCCTTTTTTTCTTTTTTTACTTCCGACATAAAAGGAGTCATTCCTTTTTCAGTTGTCATGTAATGAAACTGACGAAGGGTCACTTTTTGTGTAATGTGTCGATGAACCGCCGTATCGACTAACTGAGCCAAAAAAAGTGAAAGACGCGGTTTATCCACAGGATCAAAATTGATAATATCGCTAACAGGACCCTCTACCGCTATCATACGTAAGCTTGTTGCGTTCTTGGGATCCCGGTATAAAACGTCCAAATAAGGAAAAACTCTTTTGTTTTGCAACAAACGCTTACTCATTAGAAGACTTTGTGTCTTCCCTCCCTCTGTATAAGCTGTATCGACGGCATCGAAGTTGGTATATGATTGTTGAATGGTGGTGGCAAGTATGCCGTATTTTTCTGTTTTTGTCTTTGCTTCCCGGCTAAATACCGGGCTTCGTTGATAGACAAGCAGATTGTTTTTCTGATCTAAATCAAGTCCTACTGTTAAAGCCAGCGTGACTTTTTCTAATTCGTGCTGGTCATAGCAACCTGTTAGACAAACAAGAAGAAACACGATGATCATTTGCCTTACCCTATGCATCATTTAAGTGAAATCCTCCTCTGAAAAAAATGGTGGAGTCCCATGTAGAGCCAAAGAACAACAGGGAGTACATAAGCAATTATCGAACCGGCAGCCCCCCACGCTTTTGCTAATTGAGCGATTTGCGTGTAAGAGGGCTGGAAGAAAAATCCTGTAATAAGTAAAAGAACAAGAAAAACAAGAAGATGCTGTTGATAATGGGCTTCTTTTTTCAATAATGTACTGCTACCAAAGACGGTAATAAAGGTGTAAGGGAGCCAAGTGGTTGAGAGAACAACCATATAGGAGGATAAAAAAATAATTTCAAATCTCTCAAGAAAAGGAAATTCGATTTCTTTTAATAGATTCAACGTAGGCCATTGATACTGAATAGACTCGTAAGGGCTATAAAAAAGATACGTAATAAGGGTAATATGGAGGAATACCAAGAGAGATAATGTATTTGCAATCACAATTCCTTTTGTGGCGTGCTGTTTGCATGTAAGAAAGGGATAAAAGAAAAATGCCATTTCAAAACCTAAAAAAGAGACTATTGTAGTTTTTACTGCATGAAAAATCGGAAGCCAGCCTTCTTTAATCACAGGCAAGAGATGTAGCGGGTGTGCGTCTTGTAAGGGAACCAAAAGCAGTATCGGTATCCAAAGAGTCAAGAAAAAAATAATTTCGGAATATCGGCCTAATACTCGTACTCCTTTGTGTCCAATGATATAAGCGGGAATAAGATACAAAGCCAAAATCATATAGTTAGGGGTTTCCACTAAAACCCAAACATTAATAACAAAGAGGGCTGTAAATAAAACAGTAACAGTCACAAACGCTCCGTACAAAATCATAAGGAGATTACCGAAATTTCCAAGCCAGGTTCCAAAGTAATAAGGCAGTAAATCAAACAAGGTTTTTTGAGGATGTTTTTTCATGATGTACGTAATCAATAAACTTGCACAAATCGACAGCATCCAGCCAAGTAAGATAGATATCCAACCGTCTGTCCCTGCGATTTCTGTAAGCTCACGAGGAAGGGTTAGGATGCCAATCCCAACTTGTGTCCCATGAATCAATAAAATATACTGCATTAGGGTAATTTCGTTATTTCTATACTTATTCATACCTTACTCCTTATGAGATAAATTCGGTCATTTTTTTTCACGCTGAATGGGGCGAGCACCGGTTTGTCGTTTATTTAGATAACGAAGGGGAGCCCGTAAAACGGAATCCTTCCAATCTGAAAGTCGCAAAGGAGCAATTGGTGCTCCATAAGGTGTACGCATTGTTTCTAATGAGATTAAATGTCCCAAAATTACCATCATTCCCAAAGCGATCCCAACCATACCGAACATCCAGGCCACTAACATCATAGGAAAACGAAGCAAACGTATTGCGTACGCCATATCAAAAGCCGGTACAATAAAGGAAGCGATCGCCGTTAACGACACAACGATCACCATGATATCGCTTACCAATCCAGCCTTAACAGCTGCCTGCCCAATGACAATCCCACCAACAATACTTACGGTTTGTCCAATATTCGAAGGAAGCCGAACCCCTGCTTCCCGTAGCATTTCAAGCGTTAATTCCATTACAATAGCTTCTAAAAGGGGCGATACTGGGACTCGGTCTCTTGATTCACCAATAGATAAAATCAAATTTATAGGGAGGAGTTCATAATGGAAACCAACAACAACAATATATAAAGCAGGTAAAAATACTGCGATTAGAAAGCTCGACAGTCGTAATAATCGTATAAAGGTAGCAAGCGGCCATCGTATGCTGTAATCATCGATTGTCTGAAAAAAAGTAAGAAAGTTAACGGGAGTAATTAACACACGAGGAGAGCGATCGACAATAACCGCTACTCTCCCCTCAAGAATGTGCATGACTGTGACATCTGGCCTTTCCGTAAGAATAAACTGCGGAAAGGGGGTAAAGGAAGTATCCTCAATGTACTGCTCTAATTCGCCTGTAGTCAGCAATGTGTCTACGGTAATCTGCTTCACGCGATTTTCTAATTCTTCAATGACTTCGGGGTTGGCAACATCACCTAAATAGACAAGATGAACTTTTGTGCTCCCTCTTTCACCCACTCTGTATTGTTTGATTTTCAATTCCCGGCTTGGTAGGAAGCGACGGATAAGGGCAATATTCTGGGTATCGGTTTCAAGAAACCCTTCATGCCCACCTTTTAACATGATTTCTGAATCTGGTTCCTCCACTGTGCGTTGCGGCCAACCTTGAGAGGCGATGACTAGCGCTTTTTCCTCCCCATCTACAAAGAGAACACTGCTTCCCTCAAGAATGGCGACTTCAATTTCTGTCCACGATTGGGTGCACGTTATGTGACTAAGAACAACGGTTGAGTCCCAAAGCTGTTGGGCCGATTTTATCTCATAAATAAGGGGGCGAAGAATATTTTGCCGGATGACATTGTTATCAACCATCCCTTCTAAATAAACAAGGATTGCATCTGTCTGCTCATGGATTTTAATGTGGTGAATTTTTAGATCTGGAGCTTCATCAAAAATAGAATTTAGATATTCTTCATTTAGTTGCAAGGTATTGGACAAGGGGGTATTTGAATTTGTAGTATGAACAGTATCTGTAGCTATCTTGTTTTTGCTTTTTGAAAACCATGTCATATGTTTCATACTTACACCTACATTCATTTCTTGATGTATATCATTCCATATTTTTACCTGTGTTACCTATTCTATACATCTATAAGTAATGAAAACGTCTAGCATTGCGATTTCAATCTGCAAAGAAAGTGGTCATTTTGTTAAAAATCAATTTCGGAATTAATTCAATTGCATGAATATTTCTCGTTATATTGACGAACATATTTTCCCAGCATATACTTACCCATATACTTTATTACTTAAAAGCATAACAGCTTAAAAGCAAAAAAGCGAAGTAATCCACTCTGTTTGCTGACATAGCAAGGATGGACAGGAGGAAATCAATATGCAAGCTACTAACCAAACAAATTTAATTATTCCCAAACACCTTCAGCCTTACGTCGTAGAGCAGAATTACGATAAATATACAGATGTAGACCAACGAGTTTGGCGCCATGTATTGAATCGGAATTACAATTTTTTAAAAGATGTGGCCCATCCAGCTTATGTAGATGGATTACGCAAAACAGGGATAAGTCTAGATCATATTCCCCGTGTAGAAGAAATGAACCAATGCTTGCAGCCATCTGGCTGGGGAGCTGTTACGATAGATGGGTTTATACCTGCTGTAGTTTTCTTTGATTTTCAGTCACGTGGAATTCTTCCGATCGCTACCGATATTCGTAAGCCTGAACATATCGACTATACGCCGGCACCTGATATCATACACGAAGCTGCTGGGCATGCTCCTATCCTAAGCGATAAGTGGTATGCAGATTATGTCAAACGCTTTGGAGAAATTGGTGCCAAAGCATTTGCTACCAGAGAAGAGCATGAGGTTTTTGAAGCGATTCGTGCATACTCCAAAATCATGGAAGATCCTAAAGCAACTCAAGAGGAAGTTCTGCTAGCCAAAGAAATTCTTGATGCAAAACAAAGCGCAGTGACTGGAGTATCTGAGGCAGAAGAGATTGCCCGATTATACTGGTGGACGGTTGAATACGGATTATTTGGTAAAATAAACAATCCATTGCTATACGGTGCTGGTCTACTCTCTTCCATTGAGGAAAGCAGACACTGTTTAACCGATGCTGTAATCAAGCGACCATTCTCTTTAGAAGAAACAATCCACACAGCTTTTGACATTACCAAAATGCAGCCTCAACTATTTGTTTGCGAAAGCTTTGACCAGTTGCTTGATTCTGTTGAGCGTTTCAAAGATCGCATGGCCTATCACACAGGCGGTAAGGAAGCTATGGAAAAAGCACTTCATTCAGGGGTTACCTCCACAGTGGTGTACAGCTCTGGTTTACAAGTAACTGGAACAATGGAGTCGATGGTATGCGATGAAAATACTGAGATTGTTTTCTTCCGCATGGAGGGTCCAACTGCTCTTGCCTGGAACAATCAGGAACTGACTGGACATGGCAATTCCACACACGCTGAAGGTTTTTCTTCTCCAATTGGTCGTCTAAGAGGAGTTTCGCGTCCTCTTGAGATGTTTACCGATGGAGACCTAGAAGCGAACGGTGTCAGAATGAAGGAACACGTGAGTCTGGAGTTTGAAGGTGGAATAACAGTGGAAGGAAGATTGGAAGAAATCGTTCGCCGAGAGGGCAAGATATTGCTTCTGTCTTTCACCCAATGCAAAATCAGTCATCACGGACGCATACTTTTCCAATCAGAACAAGGCTCATACGATATGGCTGTTGGCGAGCGAATCATTTCGTCATTCGCAGGTGCCGCAGATCCTGAAAGATTTTTTAAGTAAAAAGGAAAACCTTTTATAGAAGATGTCCCGACAGTTGTTGGGGCAGCTAGATATAATCGTAACGATTAATACTGACCACTCTAGGATACTGATAGTCAAAAAAATCGGAATATTTCATTCAAACAGATCATCTATCAAATTCTTAATTTCTTTTTCTCTATCCTCAGTTGCCCCTTGGTCTATTTCAATAGAGATGCTAATCACTTGTCCAACTTGCACATCATCAAAAAAAATAGATGTAGGCAGGTCATACGTCTGTCCGTCAATCTCCACAACAACCAAATGTTTTAATGTCGTTCATGAATATAAAAGTCATTAGTAAAGGTATATTTTGTATTTTGAATTGAAAAGCAAAATAGTTTGGACATAAAAACCGGTAGAACCTTAAATCATGTTTCTACCGGTTTTTTGTTTTTCCAATTCGTTTGCAAGTTATCCATGGAAATTACTGGTTAAATACCCCATCAAAGGTTGGAATCTATTTTACATATTTTTTCTCGATGATCTAATAACTTTCTTTGGAATCATATGTAATATTTCATTAGTTTTATCTATACCAGTAAGCATCCTTGTAGGATTTGTGGGGAGAAGTGAAAACAGGTTAAAGCTGGCTACTACCCTACCAAGAAGTCGTGCTATAAAAGAATATATAGGTGTATATAAAATAATCCCTCCAACGTTTTTTAACGAGGGAGGGATTTCTCATGCTGACAACATTTTATTCAAACAAATCGTCAATGAAATCATCAACTTCTTTTTCTCTATCCTCAGTTGCTGTTCGGTCTATTTCAATACATATTCTAATCACTTGTCCAACTTGCACATCAGCCGGAAAAATAGATGTAGGTAGGTCGCAGGTCTGTCCATCAACCTCTACAACAACCAAGTGCTCCTCAAAACGATCAACAATCCCTTTTGTATCTTTCATTCTCTCACCTCGCAGTCTTCCATGTAATGGTCTTTCCATTGCTTATAACTATAACAGTCCCTTTTTGATCTGTACGGTATGTAGTAATCCCAGCGCCTTGTAATTTCTTTAAGGTGCCTTGTGTTGGATGCCCGTACCTATTTTCCTTTCCTGAGCTAATAACAGCATATTTAGGGGCGACGGCTTTCAAGAATGCTGGTGTAGTAGAAGAATCTGAACCATGATGACCGACTTTTAAAACGTCAGCTTTGACCACTTGTTTGATTTTTAGCATATCAGCCTCTGACTTGTGTTCAGCATCGCCAGTAAACAAGAATGATGTGGTCCCATAAGCAAGATGTAGTACTGCACTCCATTCGTTAAGTTCTTTGTCGTATGTACTCACAGGAGCAACAAACCTAGCTGTAACACCCTGTAGAGGTATTGTTGTGCCAGCTACCGTTGCTTTAATTGACAAACCTTGTCCTTTGATTTGTTTCAGCAGATTAACATATGTATCGGTTGTATGGGCTACTTTTGGTGCATACACAGATTTAACTTTAAAATTCTGCATGACCTTATTTAGTCCGCCAATATGATCGGCATCTGGATGAGTCATGATCAGAACTTCAATGTCGTCCACTTTGAGGTCCTTTAGGTACTTCACCATCAAGTCGCCTTTGTCAGTGTTCCCGCCATCAATTAGGATATTGTCACCATTAGCAGTTTTTATGTACGTGGCATCACCTTGACCGACATCAAGGAAGTAAACCTTCAGATCGTTTGTGCCTGGCGCTACTGGAACGCTTGGAGCAGGTGCTTGTTTAGTAGCAGGGACAGCTTGTGGCTTTGGCTGTGATGCAGGTGCTGGCTTAGATTGATTAGGGCGGATTATCTTACCATCTTTATGGATGTGATACTCCCCATCTTTTAATCCCCACTTGGCACAGTTTGTTTTACAGATGTGCCCACCGCTAGCATCTGTCTTACCTGGATGCGCTTCGGATAGGCCAATGGGTAGAATGAACATAGCCATGATGATTACTAGTAATAAACTTCTTTTCAAAATTGGCACCTCCAAATGTTAGTTAAGCAACTTGGTCCGACACACGTCTGTCAGAAATGATTGCTTGGTATGTAGTGATATAGTCTTACAAAACTTCAACGATTCTGGATAACTCTTATACTTTTCTCTGTAAAAACTGCCATAAAAAATACACCCTTTAAAGTTCATCGGCAACCCTCAAGGATTTTTCCAATGTCTACTTTAAAAAGTGCACTTCAGTGCTAAGGCAAGCTTTATTTAAATTAAAAAATACATCTTTTAATCGAAGTAAACGCGTAGGCACTATTTTGTAAAGATAGCCACGCCCAATCTCTCCTATATAAATAGGTCACATAGGAACGTAAGACTTCAAATCGACAGAACTAAATGTAACGATACATCTACAATTACCAGGATTAACAACAAAAAGTCCCCAACGGTTCAACCGCTGGAGAGCTTCTTGTAATACATATAGAGTCTGGCACCTCTATATAGCATGAGTGAAATCACGCCGATTTGTACAAATCGACAGCACCATATGTTCATTCGCTCAGCTAACATTATTTTATTTCAGACACTCCGAAAAGGTTCCTTTTACTTTACAAATCAACAACAGCCCATTTACGATTTCCATGTTCCAACACTGGAGACAAGAAACTTCCGTCTCCAAAGCCATTAATGAAGCTACGTCAACAGTACATGCACGATACGTGGAGCCATCGGCTAAAGAAAAATAGTTCCCACAAAAAAAATCTCTCTCAAAGGAGGGGACGTAGCTTGTAGACGACCTTTTTAAAATATCGTTTGAAACACCACAATTTTTGTCTTCTTATCAAAAAACAATAGGCGTGAGAACAAACAAAGAATTTTTTAGAAATTTCACCTTTAAATAGGCAGAAGCATAACTTACCGTAGGATTTTTAAAATTATTAGAAAGGCAGGTTTTTACATGGCCATTTCTTACATGGACTATACATCACCATCGACTCAATTTACCTATGATTTGAGCAACAACCCTTTCTTTAGAAAAGATTCCCGAAACTACATCAATGTACTATCCATTATGCAATTGAATACATTAGGAAATGTTTCCTTACTTGACATCTATCTTAGTACTGGAAATGTCGTTGAACCACACATTCATCAAAATGCATCGGAGCTTGTGTACTGTATTTCCGGGGCAGCCGTGGTGTCATTAATCAATCCATTCACAAATGAACTTCTAAACTTTCCTATCACACCTGGTCAAGTAGCTAACGTGCCTCAAGGTTGGTGGCATTATGAAGTAGCAACTGTTGATAACACACATTTACTAGCTATCTTTGACGCCCCCATTCCAGAAGTAATTTTTGGATCTGATATTTTAAGATTGACACCTCCCAACATACTTGCCCATACCTACTGTCTTAATGAAGCTAAAGTCAAAGATACATTAGCACCTATTCAAAACACTGTCGTAATCGGTCCTCCTAAAGACTGTAAATTACGTCAGGTTCGAGGAAAAATGCCTCATCAGCAGCAACAACAGTACCCAAATCCCACTTATGGTTATCCACATCAGGATTATTATAATCAAGGTCATGGACAGCAACAGACATATATCACCCAACTTCCTCCTGAATGAACATTCCAATAATTCGTAATATAAAATAAAGAATAAACTATTGAGTCCTTATTTTATTCCGCTTGGAGTCATTAAGGGCTTTTCCCTTTTTAATCCCTTCGTTCTCGTATTTTAGAAAAACCTTCTGATCCAACCAATTTACGGATAAATCCTTCAAGTGGCTTATTGTTAGCTAAATTTCCTACTATTTCTTTACAGCCATTTACGTCAATCGTGGTTCGGACTTCTGTCTTTTTTCCATGAAGGTTCGTTCAATCATTTTCAGCTATTTTCGATTACATAAACAGTATGAAACAATGAGGAGGTGGAGTAATGTCTTGTTGCTGTCGCCGTCTCTGTTGTCGTTTCTTCTTCTGGTAGGGTTAACCCGAAATCTACCAATTTGTTTTTTATGTAATGTTACAATTCAAACATTTTGCGGATATATATTTACTGCTTCTCTCATAAAATATTAAAAGACCTAGAAATGGTTTAATAGAATATGAGCAAACAAAAAAGCCACCGAAAATGCGGTGACTTCTACGTTTTACGCCATCTTGTTATTCCTTTTTCCTACTAATTTAACCTGCTTAATGATATCAGCTTCTAAACGATCGTTGACTTTATCAATGCGTTTGCCAATCAAGAAAAGATCAATTAAGCACATAATACCAGTAGGAATAAAAAGAGTAAAACAGCTAATAACAAAAAGTACTAAATAGAAAATACCTAACCCGATATCTCCTGCATAGAAGCGATGACCACCCACACTACCTAAAAAAAACCATAGCAGATACGCTATCCCTACCGACTTCTTCTTTTTGTTCAGTTCTGCATTGACCATTAGTTGCTGATCAGTGTTTAAGTTCTGTCTTGCAATTAAATTATCCATAAGTCCAACTCCTTGAATTGAATAAAAAATAAAATAAGTATATCTAATGTTAATTCTAGGAAAAACGATAAAGTCCTCTTAATTTTGATATATTTTTCACAACTTCTGTTATTATTTTCTTTTGTAACATTTGTCAAATAAAGTAGAAAACCCCATAAATTCATACGTATCCCAGGCCATCGGTTGCACTTCACTTCTTTTGTCATTGCTAGTATTTTGTTCTTTGACAACAGATTCTTTTGTAAATCCGTTCTGTTCCATAAATTTTTGAGCGCTTTAGGATCGTCGATATAAATAACGGGTATAGTCTGTCCTTTTTCTTTTTCACTTGTGATGTATTCAATCTTATCTGGTGTAATGCTACCGTTGCTCAATGAATCAGGTAAATCAATTCCTTGGACATTGGTACTTGTCCAAGGAATTGTGACTCCAAAAGACACTGCTACAATTAAAGATACACCTACTAGCTTCTTAAACATAATTTTTCCTCCAATTAAAGCGACTGAAAACACTTTAGTAGAAATAAAAGTTGTCAAAAGGTTGTCAAGTAACAGTTGAAAGGGATCATGTTGTCAGGGTAGGAATAGATAAAATAAGAGCCTCCCCTTGATTACCAAGGAGTTTCAGCGTTTTATATATGGTGATCTGGACTGGGTTCAAACTATTTTAACCGCCAGGCAGCACCGATTATATCTATCACGCCTCTCTCGTTAATATTGGCATCTTGAATGCAAACAGGTTTTTAATGACTTACTCGACAGCTTCCAATCTCCTTTCCTGCATAGACCACTCGGTCAGTCCAAATTATTTTTACTTGAAACTACTTACTGTCAAGCCAACTATCCTGTAAATGGTGCTAATGCCTAAGTCAATTCCCATACTCATTCATACAGTGTATTAAACTGGGTAAAGGGGTTTTAAAATGAGAAAAATACCTGTTACAGGGTTTCTAGTCCAATCGAAGGAATCCTCATCAGAACATTCACATGGATTATATATTACTTCTTGGAATGGTATGCCTTTGCACAGACATCCGTTTTCTGGTACTACATCATTCAATGATGGACATGATCATCAATACATTGGTGTTACGGAGCCCGCTCCGACAGGTGTTCCTCATGTTCACCGCTATTATACGGTTACTTCAATAGATAATGGTCATACACATATTATTGAAGGAGTAACTGGTCCCGCTATCAGTCTACCTAGAGGAGGACATGTTCATTACTTTGAAGGGTATACAACAGTAAACGGAAGACAACCGCATTCTCATCATTACAAAGGAACCACAGAAAATGAAATTGACTAAATCGTAGGTATGATAATTTGCAAAGTAGCACGGAAATTTTTCGTGATGTTTCCCATTTATTAATGGTTGGAATCGATCAAGAGAAAGTAAAAAGAGCTCACATTATTTTGTAAGCTCTTTTCTTATTTGAAAATATAAGATCAACGTTTACATCTGGACTAACAATTAGATTCAGGATTACTTCTTCTTTGTTTACTACGTTTTTTTGGCCCTTCTAATGCCTCTTCAAAAGCTTCTAGTATTTCAAGAAAATGTGATGCTTCTCTAAAGACATGGTCTGCAAGAAGGGGAGGGATAATACTTTTGATGCGACAGGCTTCGATCAAATCACGGGCTGTTTTTTTAAAATCACGGAGTTGGCGAACAGACACTCTGTTCTGATCGACAAACTGTGATAGTAAAGGAACAGTTTGGGATTGAGGACTCATGGAATCCAAATCAATCGCTTGGTATAGAAGTTGATCAAAGTCATGGCTAAAATCACGAGCCTGTTCCACTAGCTTTCGTTCAGAGGGGTCCAGTAAATGATTAATGAATTTAGCATGATCAGCCATAATCCGAAGAAAGAAAACATTTTCATTAATGATGGCATCCGGTAACGGGTCTAAAGTGCCAGTGTTTAGTTGTTCCAGACGTTTGGCAAAATAAGCAGCTTCTCTGCTAACGTGATCGACCAATAACGGTAGGTTATTCCCTCCAATTTGACAGGTGATAATCAGACCTAATACTTTTCGTTTAAAGGCCCAAATATGTTTAACATGAGGAAGAATCTGGGCATTAAACTCAAATATATACTGGGGATCAACATCTGCTGATAGCGAAAGTGCCTGAGCTTCTATATTTTCAAATATACTGTAGAAGCGATCTGCTTCATTTATTAGCTGTGTATCGTCACAATTAAAACCTAGTTTCAAAAAAAGGGAATGTTCTTTCATTATCCTGGACCAAAATCGAACTTCCTCTAGTGATCTACTTACAAATACATCCGTCATCCACTGAGACCCCCTCAAATTATGTACTTTCTCAGTAGTTTATGCAGGAAGGATGCACCAAATGTCTGTCATTCTTTTGAAAGATTGGAGAGACGATTGAAATAATTGGTCAAACCTTTATATTATTTATTTCTTTTCTTATGTGTACTTATTGCATCAAGATGTAGCAGAAACTTATTAAACAGGGTTATTGCAACATGCTGTAAACAATAAGTACACATAAAAAAATAGCCACCCAGAGGTGACTAATTCTTTATTTCTAATGATATATTAAGCATATTATCCATATGGGATGGTCAGATATGAATATCTCCTTTTTGTGACCGAGCCCGATTCATGTTCTATTAGCGCTTCATTGAAGTTGATACTGGACAAGATCGATCCGTGATAAAGAATATTCGAGAATTCTAATACTTGGAAATTATTATTTTTGTTTAAATAGATTAAAAGGTAAAGGATTTGTAGCTGCAGTTTCCTTTTTAGATGAATTAGCCATGAAATCGTTTAGATTTCTTGTAATACGCCTGCTCCTGTTCTATTCCTATTAAGTGATTCCTGTACAGCACCTAGGGCGTCTATCCTTCCATGTCCGAACCAGGGGCTCCACGTCCCGTTAGGATCGCCTGTATCGATGAAATTGCCTCGGTTAAAGGGAGCAATAGGCGATATATCCCAGGATGTGTCAGGATTAAAGATAGTGGGCGGAGTACGAGGATAACCTTCAAAGTTCAAATTCTTTGATGCTGTCCGTTTGAGTATGGAAACAACCTCAAGGGCTGTCAGGTCCTGATTCGCTGAAATCGCCAGGGCTGCGATGCCGGCTACGAGTGGAGTTGCGCTTGAGGTCCCACCAAATTGTTGGGTCACCTGTTCTGGCGAACCCGTTACCGTGGTGATACCAAGCCCCCGTAGTTGCAATCGGCGATACTTATGACTGTTATTAGTTGGAGCACATATGGAAATTCCTGTTCCATAATTTGAGTAGTGACTCCGCTTTGCTGAGCTAGTTAAGGCTGCAACGTGCATCACTCCAGGAATTCTTGTTAAATTGTGCTCGAATCGGCGAGACGTCTCAACTCCTATCCAAACCGTGCCATCATCAGACCATCCGTTAGTATAAGGAACATCTAAGGAGGCAGTGTACTGGATAGGGCTATTCTCGTTTCCGGCTGCCCAAAGGAAAACAATTCCTTTGCCTCGCCTTCCCCCGGTTTGAGACAGCTCAGTGATTTTGTTTGTTACCAGAGGTATCCAATTTGTTATAGGGTCACCTCCCCACGAATTCGACAAGACGTCTATTTTGTCGGAAATGTAGGTAAGTGCTGTCAATAATTTTGAATCACTGATAGACAAGTAAGGTCCTGAGGATTGCCACTTAATTGGCAAAAGTCGGCACCCCGGAGCTGCACCGACGGTGAGCGACGCGTTTACTTCGGCTGCGATAACTCCTGCACACGAGGTTCCATGGTTGTAGTCCGATTCATACATCTTGCTTGGATCTGCGCCTATATCAATATTGGTAATAAGCCGATCTCCTTCAAAATACCCCCAACCAGCAAACTTCGCTGTCGCGTTGAAGTCAGGATGGTTCAGCATGCATCCATCATCTGTGATGCCGACAACCACGTCGGAGCTACCGTAATTACCGAGAAGTTGCCAAGCCTTCTCGCATCGCGTTGACGCACGCGGATCGAAATCAGGATGAAAGAATCGAGTATGCAAGTGCCACTGCTGTAAATAAAAAGAATCCGTCGGAAGTAACAAAGCACAGGTACTCATACGTTGGTTAAGGTCATGTTCCGCGGACTTTACGAGAGGCTCCTTTTCAGTTAAATGAACCACAAGTTTCACCGGGTTCATGTCTGTGAGGTTGGTTAGCCGGAAGAGGTAATCACGATCACCGAAGACCTCTAGCATTACCAAGCCATATCGCTGGGCGAATGCAGAAACCTCTTCAGAGGAAATTGGTTCACAAAATGTAACAAAGACGCGATCGGTGATTAGGAACTCATCATTGGTATCAGCGATGTAGTAAGCGTGATGGGTAGGTGCGACATCCCTGGCTCTGGTCATTAGGTTTTCCAAATCTGTTGTCCGGGTAGTTACACGAGAAGAAGCCGACGAAACCTGTTCTGCATCTGTAATTCCCATCTTCTTCTCCAGTTCGTTCGGAAGTGCCCGAACCACAAATTGATCCGACTGCTTTCTGAGAATAATTTTTTGACCTACTCGATATGTATAGAGCTGCTGGTTCTGTGACATGTCTTCTTCCTCCTTTATTAGGTTATATCTTAGTGAACTCAGCTTTAATGTAACCTCCATAAAACGGAATTATTCGTATTCAGGATGTTCCGGAAGTTTTGATTTTTGGTGGGGAAACGCAGGAATTTTTTTGTATAGAGATAGTGATGAGTCAGCTTATCAAATAAAAAAAGAACTAATCAAAGAAATCGGAACACTACAGAAAAACGTTAAACAGACCGTATTTGGTGTGTACAAAAACAACGTAATTTTCTAAACGCAAAAGAGGGTGTCCCAAAAGTAACTTTTGGGACACCCTCTTCATCTAATATAAGCAAAGTCAAATTCTACACATGTATGGAATGATGGATATTATCAAATGAGGTGTTTTGTGACAGCTCTTTTCTTTTAAGCTCGTTGAGAAGTCACAGGGGTATTATCATATCTTTCAATTTCACCACTAGATTTGCATTGTCCTATTGATTAAATTCACCGTTATACGGATTTTGCCATGATTAATTTATTTCTTCATTCAAAACGAACTTTTTCCTTGAGCATCCAGACTATATAATCGCGTATCATTTCTGTGTCCACGATTCTAACATCTCTATCTAAATCTCGAATGCCCATATACTCTATGAAAAATCCGTAGTTTTCCTTATAACTAGCAAGTGTACGATCGCTGACACTTCTCTTTCCGTTATCTAAAATAAAAACGCTCCCTTCCGATATATTACGGAAAGAGAGCGTAAGGTTAACGACCAGCGACCCCCACCCTGTCTAGAGTAGACATCGCTTTTGATATGTTCTGTTATATACGGATGAATTCTAGTAATACCAATGTTTTACCTTCTAGCTATATGATATTTTATGATTAATTGCTGTACCTTTTGATTCATTTGGTCCCCAAATCGTCCCCATTCGTCCCCTGCTCTTACACTAAGACAATTTATGGGAAATAAAAAGCCGATTTTTCCTACGCTAAGGATTATCGGCTTTGTTTTTATTCAATAAGATGAAAAACATATTGTTGTGATTATAATAAAAATCACCTGATTAAATTGCAGCATTTATTGATATAGAATATAATTTTACACGTTTTTTGAATGTCAAATTTGAATATCTCAAAAAAATAAAAAACACGTCATTAAACCAAAATGTCTAATTACGTGTTTTATAAAATCAATAGTTGTGCAATTGTTTGATTTTTCGATCTGTAAATTACATGTTAAAGCATAAAAATGAATGTGACGCTTTTGCTCTCGATACTTTCAGCATAAATCCTGCCACCTAGCCTCTCAATAATTGTTTTTGCTATAGAGAGACCCAAACCATAATTGCCGTTTTCATGCGTCCGCGCTGTGTCTTTACGATAAAACCTGTCGAACAGCTTTGGTAAATCCTGCTTGGTTAAGCCTTCACAACTGTTTTTAATAGAAAAGACGATACGCTTTTTTACCTTTTTTAAGCTTATTTCAATTTGTCCATTTTGTTCGGTATATTTTATTGCATTATCCAATAAAATTGTAATGACCTGTTTAATCTTATCCATATCGCTTTTTATCATTAAATCGGGTTCTATATGCTGAATAATCGTAACATTCTTCTCAAAAGCTACGGCTTCCATTGACAAGATAACATTATTCACGGCTTGACTTATATCAAAAGAAAAATATTGCAGTTTAATTTCCGCATCATCATTCTTTGCCAAATATAAAAGTTCATTTACAAGCTTAATCATTCGTGTTGTTTCAGCCTGGATATATTCCAGCCATTTTTTCTGGCTTTTAATTGTTTCGTCCTCGTTTGTCATCAATGCGTCATAATTAGCTGAAATAATTGCTAAGGGTGTTTTTAATTCATGTGAGGCGTCCGCTATAAATTGTTTCTGTTTATCCCAGAAGACAGAAATAGGCTTGATAGCTCTGTTTGCAAAATAAATACTAATTACATAAATTACAAACAGCATAACCATTCCCACAGAAAGAAACGTTATAAACAGACCTGTAAGTGTTTTGCTTGTATCAGTTACATCTAAAAATGTAATCTGAGAATTATTATTTTCCTGATTGATAACACCGGGATGGTCCACACCCCATGTTTGCCCGCCGTCTGTGGAATATTGCATAACGTCGTTTTCCGTTCTTATCATTGCGCTTCCTTTTTCAGGCGATATTTTATACATCCACTTTTTCCCGTCAATATTGATAACGGAATTATCTTTTTTATCATGCCACGCAAGTTCGGCGGCTCTTTCATATGTTTCATCTGCCATGTCGATAAAAGAGTTAATTTTTTGTATCACGCCATTATCGTCAACCTGTATATGAAATGACATAGAGTAATCAGAGGAGATGGAGAAAGCTTGAGCGTCCATGACAGTTCCATCCATCTTCGTTATAGAATCCATTGTTACAGTTACATCTACAGGAACATCTAATGTCGGCCCGACAGATAAAGCGCTCAGTTTGTTCAGGTTTTCGCTCTGAATGTTGTTATACGTAATGAAATAAATAACAGAAAAAGCCGTTATCATCAATACCGATATGATCGACATATTAAGTATCAAGAATTTATTGCGCACTTGTTTAAACATAACTAAACCACCCGCTTACCGTATCTATTTTCCGTTTTACTTAGACTTTAAACAATACCCCGCGCCTCGCATGGTTTGTATGGACACACATGATTTTAAACTGCTTAATTTCTTCCTTAAAAAAGAGATATACACTTCCACATGGTTGTCCTCGGCGTCCGTTTCATAGCCCCAAATCTTTTCAATAATGCTATCTTTAGATATAATTACGCTTTGTCTTTGAATTAACAATTCCAGTAACTGGCATTCCTTCAAGGTTAATTTAAACTCGCTTTTTCTGCAACGAAGCGTAAGGATATGGGGGTTTAACTCAATATCGCCATACTTTAAAACGTTATCACAAATCAACTCGCTTTTCCTGCGCCCTAATGCCCTTAAACGCGCCAATAATTCCTCGGTTGGAAAAGGCTTGGCAAGGTAATCATCGGCACCGCTGTCAAGACCGGTCACTTTGTCTGATGTTTCTCCTTTGGCGGTTACTAGTATAACAGGGGTATCTATACCATTCTTGCGCAATTCTTTAAGCACGGTTATTCCATTCATTTTTGGCAACATAATATCAAGAAGGATGATATCGTATATGCCGGAAAGTCCACAATCCAAACCGTCTTCACCATTAAAAGCCAGATCAACACTGTAATGATTCTTTTTTAAAACCTGCTCGATTGCTTCCGCCATAAACTTTTCATCTTCAACCATTAAAATTCTCATGAGCAACACTCCGACCATTATAGTAACAAAATAGTAACAAAATAAAAACTGGATATTTTATCTTTGTTATGGATACATTATTTTCTTTCAATCATACAACTATTACTTGTTTTCCATTGTTTTAGCTACTTCAGGCGCGTTTTCACTCCACGTCGGTTGATATAACTTGACGCCGTTTTCCGTTTTAACCATGACACCTATGCCTCCATTTCCACCCATAGATGGATTTTGAGATGACATGGTTGTTTTCTGTGTTAAAATAGTAATTGTATTATTTTCATAAAGTTTTATATAATGAGTATAATGCCGTAAAGCAACCATAACACTCGTCAAGTGTTATGGTTGCTATTGATAGATAGATGGAAATATTACTTAGTTTTGACTTCAGGATTTGGTAACAGAAACTTGTTCCAGGTTTTCCCTTTATCTGTTGAATAAAACGTAACGCCTTTTTCACTTTTTATCATGAGTTCCACCGAGCTGTCTTTATCGCCCAAGCGGTCTTTATTGCCCAAGCCAGAATCGATTGTTGTGATGCCATCTTTCCCCATGCTGCCTTTGATTTTGCTATCTTGTTCCGCAGAAATAACTCCGTCCGGCTCTGCTTTGCTCCAGGTTTTTCCTTTGTCTGTTGAATAAAACGTAACGCCATTTTCGGTTTTTACCTGAGCAGTCATTTTTGCTCCACTTTGTGGTGTGGTCGCCGCAAAAGCCGCAGTTGGTACCAAAACTGCTAGTGCTAACGCCCCAATCATCCATTTTGATGCTTTTTTATTCATTAGAATCAAACTCCTTCATAGGTAATTTTTTTGTAAGCAGTTACCTTACAAATTTATTGTAATCCCTGGACCTTAAATGAAGCTTAAAATAAAATTTTAGTTATTTCATTATCTTCTTCCGACTCCAGTCCCGAGAATATCCCGTGCATATATTGCAGATTTTCACTATCCTAAGAAATGTATAACAAATTTCCGAAATGCTTTTATCGTTTGTAAAAAAGCAAAGCACTAAAGGAACTTTTCTTGAGAATATGTCTATAGTACTTGCAACCGCGCAAGCGTTCACTATAGCTTTACTAGTAACTCTTTTTCGAAAAAATAGATGAGAATCTACAAACTAAAAAACAAAAAATGCCTTCCAACGGTTTTAAATCCGTCAGAGGGCATTGCTATGTACTTTTTATGTACTTTTCCCCGTCTCACCTACATAAATAGCCCACGTAAGAACGCAAGCCTTCAGTTCGACAGAGCTGAAATTGTTGGTTAAATAATTGAGATTGTTTAACAGTCCCACAGGCAATACATTGTATGTAAATCTAAGAGGTATCGTTATATTTCCATGATATCCACAATATCCTCTACAGGTATCCACCAATAGTCTTCATCATTCTTTAACTTGATCTGTTTATACGTGGTATTAAATTTTTCTACCCAACCCCACGCTGTTTCGATTACTCCCCTATCCCCTTTTGTTGCTTTCCACCAGTTGATCGTATGAGCATAGTCAAACTGACGTGAGTCAACTATCCGATAACAGAACTCGGATAGTTCATCTTCTTCAATGATCGGCTTTCCAATCAGTTTCTAATCCTCGTGAAGCTGAAATAACATCTGAGCATGTTCAGGTAAAATAAATTTAGTTACAAGTGGATCAAGAATTTTAGAAGCCATTAAAACATCTCTTTGAATGCGAATATGCGTTCCTATTTCATTTCATTATAAGGAGATTATGCAATGGTTAGAAATGATATTTTCCAAATCTGGATGTTGCGGTAGTAAGTATATGACTTCAAAAATTAATAGTTCCATCTTTAGCTATCTCGTTTATATTAAAAATATAAATCATAGCAATCAAATTATTTAATTTCTAAATAATTTGACATGTATTTATAATGGAATGTACAAAGATGAACAGGGGTTGTAAATTTGAAACAATTAAAAACATTTATAGATAAACATAAGATTCAGATGGTAGATGATCTAATCAAATGCATCCAGATTCCAAGTATTAGTACCATAGATTCTTATAAAGAAGATGTTCTTTATTGTGCTCAGCATCTAAGTCAGCTTCTATTTCAAATTGGATTTGAAAATGTACAACTATTAAAGTGTAAGGGTCATCCAGCAGTTTATGCTGATTGGCTTCATGCAAAAGGAAAGCCTACTGTACTCATTTATGGGCATTATGATGTACAACCAGTGGATCCCTTAGAAGAATGGCACTCCCATCCTTTTCAACCGGAAATTAGAGATGATTATCTTTATGGCAGAGGAGCTACAGACAATAAAGGACAACTATTTATGCAAATAAAGGCATTAGAAACACTTTTTCATACCAATCAAACATTACCTATTAATGTAAAGCTTCTAATTGAAGGTGAGGAAGAGATTGGGAGTTCTAGCATGCCGGAAATTCTACAAGATTTCTCAGAATTATTGATTGCTGATCTAATTGTTATCTCAGATACTGCTATGTTAGAGGAACAAGTTCCCGCTATTTGTTATGGTCTAAGAGGCTTACTAGGCTTTGAACTATGTGTACAAGGTCCAAACAGAGATTTACATTCTGGTAGTATTTATGGAGGAACTGTACAGAACCCTATTCATGCTATAGCTCAGCTATTAAGCTCTATGAAAGATGAAACAGGCTTTATTACAATCGAAGGCTTCTATGATAATGTAGTGGAACTTTCCGAAGAAGAACGGAAAAACTTATATTCCCTTCCTTTTTCATCTGAAAAACTCAAAGAAGATCTTAATGTATCAAATTTATTTGGTGAAGAAGGATTTACACCTTTAGAAAGAGTTTGGGCAAGACCCACTCTAGAAGTTAATCGAATTAGCGGAGGTTATCAAGAAGAAGGTATAAAAACAATTATTCCAGCGAAAGTAACAGCCAAGATAACTTGTCGTATAGTCCCCAATCAAAGTCCTCATGATTTAAAAACATATATACAAAAACATATTGAGTCTAACACTCCACCTGGAGTAAATATAGAAATCTGTTGGGATCAGCACTCGAATCCGTACTTTATCTCACCAGATCATCCTTTGATCTTACAAGCTGCTCAATCTTTAGAGTGTGTATTTCAAAAACCTGTACAGTTTATTCGTGCAGGGGGATCAATTCCAGCAGTAGAAATGCTACACAATCAGTTTCAAATTCCTATTATCTTAATTGGATTTAGTCACTCCTCAGCTAATGTTCATTCAGCAAATGAAAACTTGTCACTACAGAAATTTGAAAATGGTATACTGTCACTTTGCCATTATTATCTTCAATTGGGTAATGAAATTAATATAACTAAGCATGAAATAAAAATGTAGTTGCTTCTCCTCAACGTTTTTGTCCAGAATGCCAAATACCACATGCTATTGAGTATGACCATGAAACGAGTTTAGGATTTTACCATGTACACAAAACAGATATTGACCCAATTCAATGTGTATATCACACAGATTTTTTTTATCAAGCAGTCAAATGGCAACTGATTTCCAAAAATATTATGGCCAACGTTGATCCACCTTGATTAGAACAAAAAGAAATTGTTACATGGAGTCTCGAACAAGCATTACAATGGAGTCTATAGTCATGTCATGCCCAGACATGCAAAAAGCTGCTGCTGACAACTTCGAAAAAATGATGAAACAAAAGCGACCGAAGACACTTTAGTTAAATAAAGGTTCTCAAAATGTTGTCAAGCAACCGTTGAAAGGGATCATGTTGTCAGAGTGGGAATAGATAAAATAAACGTTAAAACCCCTGATTCATCAAGGATTTTAACGTTTATTTTATGGTGATCCGGATTGGGTTCGAACCAGCGACCCCCACCCTGTCAAGAGTAGACATCGCTTTTGATATGTTCTGTTATATACGGATGAGTTTTAGTAATATCAATGTTTTACCTTCTAGCTGTATGATATTTTATGATTAATTACTGTACCTTTTGATTCATTTGGTCCCCAAATCGTCCCCTGCTCAAAATCTGATCTCCAAAACATCTTCAATAGGTAATTCAAGCACACTCTTATCATTCTTAGAGCAGATTCTTCCAACTTGGAACGGATAAATCATTTATCAAACGTTTTTTGTTGCTCTTGACAATTCAGTGCGTTCCTGCAATCACTTACGTTTGATCCCACGCTCCGCCAATCACTCTGGCAGGGTTTTCTGTATCCTGTTCCTACATAAAATCTTAACGTAAATACAAACCTTCTGTAGTACAAATTAAACGCAATAACTCAGTGTTGGACTTATTTCCGGAATAAACAGGCATATTTAAGTCAAAATTTGACCAAACACAAAATTTCATTGTTTCAAATATAAATACAGATGAAACTTGTTCACGTAATCCCAGTTGAAGAAATAACTGTAAATCAAAGAAATGATTTAGTTCCAAATAATTTTTTTGTTTGCTACAAAGTTCAAAATGAAGATCACGTAAACGATTTTTTTTAGTATCGTCAGAAATTTCGTTTGTTATTGACTCGATTTCGTTATAACGGAGTGACGTTTCAACCCAAACTGAATTATTTGTCCACAATAATTGAAATAAACGTATAAACTTTTCCTCTTCTTTATTATATAGGTCGAATAAACTTTTGTTATCGAGACTCTTTTCATAAAAAATGTTAACTTCCCCAAATTTATTATTATCTACAATTTGTAAGGGGAATCTATCCAATGTAAAAATATTATTAGGAAATTGAGAATAGACTACGTCACTATTATCTAGCAACAAGGTGTTAGCCTCTATATCTCTGCCAGGGTCGATTGAAATATCCCATGTGTTGTCCCATAATCCATTAATAATTGACTGTAAGTGCATTATTATCTACTCCCGAAGTATTTTCCTTCATCAGTTAGGGTTGCAACTCGCTTTTTTTTGCTGTTTCTTAATTTCCAAGCGCTACCGCCATGTTTTACATTACCTCTGTCTTTTTGTATGCTCCAACCCGTCTTTGGTTCCCTGCGTTCTCTACCGTCCACTCTATCAGTAAATACATCTAAATCAACAATTACATTACCATCAGAATCTGTATCTAGTAATCTCTTAGGAATATCATAGTAGTGAATTATTACTTCAGCATATAGATAATCGAAAGCGTCTTCAATTTTACCTTTCATACTAGAAAAAGCCTTTTTAAACGCTACTACAATATCATCAAATTTATCAGAAATATCATCCCAATACCATGCAATTACTGCCCCTGAGGACGTGAGTTAGATATCCGATAACAGAACTCGGCTAGCTCATCCTCTTCAATGATTGGCTTTTCAATCAATTTCTTATCCTCGTGAAGCTGGCGTAATATCTCTGCATGCTCTGGCAAAATAAATTTTGTTACAAGTAAAAACCAAAGGGGTGAACCGGTTAAACTTTTTTACAAACGACGCATCTTTTTTACAAACGGTACAAATTTATTTTAAATCTACAACAATAATGGATATAATAAGTCCCGATAACGCGATAAACCGCATTGGCAGTAATCGGGGGTCTGGCCAATGTATGGGACATTCTACATCTGGAGTAGCGAGGTTCGAACCTTAAACGCAGAAGCTTCGTAAAACGAACCATGCCACTCATTATAAACGGAGCCAAAAAATGGTTCGGTTAAATTCGATTAAAATATATTCTGAAACTATTTCACACTCACCTCAGTCTAACTAACGCTACAGCATTCAAAGAACTCTTTTGAAGGATTAAGCGGCTTATAAACACTACAATTTTACAGGGGGTGAACAAACTGAACAAGGAATCTACTAGATTAACAGAGCAGCAGTTCAGTGAACATATAGAGGCCTGCAAAGAAAAGCTGTATCGGTTCGCTTTCTGTTACGTGAAGAATGAACAGGAAGCTTTGGAAATCGTGTCTGAAGCTACGTACAAAGCCTTTTTGTCCTTTAGAAAAATGAAAAACCCGGAATACTTTGAGAGCTGGATCAGCCGGATTGTTATCAACTGCTCCCTGGACCATATTAGGCGTAACAAGAAGTATACGTATATGGAGGATAGCCCGACAGGATTTGCAGCCAAAGAAAGTCCGGTTTCGCTGGAGGAGAAATGGGATTTGTATGAGGCGCTGGATCAGCTTGCTCCGGAAGATAGAGCATTCATCATTCTCAAATTTTTCGAGGGTCAGCGGTTTAAAGACATGGCGGAAGTGTTAGAACTGCCAGAAAATACCGTCAAAACAAAATTTTACCGGATATTAAACAAACTAAAAAAGCATCTAATTAAGGAAGAGGTTGATATCACATGACAGGAAAAGAGCGCTACGAAAATATAGAGATTCCATCCCGTCTCTCCGGAGTTATTCATCAGGCCCAGAATCAGGGACGTATTTACACACGAAAAAAGAAGCTTATTGGTGGTTCCTCTCTTGTGGCTGCTTGTGCCGCCATACTGATTACCGTCAACGTGCCGAGTGTAGCCATGGCTCTGTCCGATGTGCCAGTATTAGGCTCCATAGTTAAAGTTCTGCAGGTCGGTGGCGGAGGAGAACGGACGGACGGCGTCTCCATCACGACAACGGCAAGGGACAACACTCTAAACATTCATTTCAACATGAATGGCGAACAAGCAATGAGTGCCCCAGCTTACAAGGTTGATCACAAGGAAGCACCGGACCGACTTATCTTCACCTTTAATGGAGTCCGTGATCTCGATTATGCGAAACTGCAAGAGGACATCAAGGCTCTCTCGAATGTAAAGGATGTCTATAACAATGTCATTTTAGATGATTCCGCATTCCGCTTTGTGGTTGAGCTCAAGGATAACATCGATTATTCCGTATCCGAGTACCAAAAACCCGGTTATATCCAGCTAAAATTATTTGCCGCTGAGAAGACAGAGAAAGCACAAGAGGTCTTCTACGTCCGGAGCCAAACGATGGAGTTTGGTGAAATGCTGGGAATACTCGACGAGCAATATGCCCAAGACGGCAGCAGTGTAATCAAAACAAAGAACGGTAAGTATGTCGTTGCATTGGGCGGGTTCCAGTCCCGCACTGAGGCAGAGGAGATTCTCCATAAATTATCTGCCCGGGAGGATTACAACGAACCCCTTCATGTCGATAGCTGGATGAGCAATGAAAATCCTCAATAGGTAAAACTTCTGATGACTGAAATAAATTAAGCCTCCCGAACGATTTAGTTTTACCCCTGTCAAGTAGACAGTTACAAACAAGCGTAAGCGTAAAATAGTCCCCACCTTAAGAAAGATAGGAACTATTTTACGCTTACCTCTATAGCTTCCTGGAGAGATTTTGTAGTTATAAATAAGTAAAGGCCCCATCTCATCTACAAAGTAGCCCATGTAGGAACGCAAGCCTTCGGATCAACAGAGTTAAAGTTTTTTCGCCTACAAAAACATGAACAGATATAACGAACAAGAGTACATTTCTTTCCTAGAATAATTAAAAAAGAAAATAAATTTTAAAAAATATACAAAATACACCATAATTAATTACATATTTTTCAATTTTTGTTTTGTTTTATGAAATTTAATCTCGTATAATGCAAATGTGTCGGCCGACATATCTAATATTCTTACAACATTTTTTATTCGTTATTCTTACATACACTTATAAGGGAGGTAAGCACTTTTCTCTTTCTATACAGATAGAGTAATAGTGTTAAACAAATGAACCTAAAGAAAATAGGACTATTCGCTTTAGCGATGATCATGACTTTGTTTAGTTTTCAGCCGCATTCGTTAGCAGCACCAGTAGATGAATATATTTGGACAGAAAAAAGTCCGATGCCAACAGGAAGATTTGGAATGGGGAGTTTAGTTTATGATGATAAAATTTATGTATATGGTGGAAGTGGAAGTGGTGGAAGAACAGCAATCTTTGAGATGTATGATCCCAAAACAAATCAGTGGGAACAATTATCTAGTTCTTCAATTAGTAGGTATTTAGTACAGTTTGTAGAGCATCAGGATAAATTTTATGCGATTGGTGGAGTTGGAACTAGTGACGCAACCAATGTCGTTGAAGAGTATGATCCATTCTCAAATCAGTGGACTAATAAACAACCTATGCCAACCCCACGTTATAATGTGGGCGCTATTTCTATAGGTGATTATATTTATACCTTTGGTGGATACGGGATTAAGAATACTTTCACTGACGTTGTAGAGGTATTCAATACCAAAACAAATAGTTGGGATACCAAAAACTCAATGCCTGTTAAAACCTCCGAAACGATTCCTTTTAAGATAAACAACTCAATCTATGTACTTGCTTATACTAAACCTGGAGAAACTCCATCTATTTATAATTATAACCCTGCACAAGATACATGGACACATATTGCTGAAATGCCTTCAGAAGTTACTTTGCCTAGGAATGTAATAGTCTACAATGAAAAGGTTTTCTTTCCAAGTGATAAGAATTTATTTTATTATGATTTAAAATCAAAAAATCTGATAAAGTATCCTGCTGCACCCTTAAATAAGGCTATCCATAATTTTGAAATAATTAATAATAGGCTTTACGCTATGGGAGAATTTCCGAATCTTGACTCTTTCTTAGAATTAAATCTTTCGGATTTAGTTAATCCTAATCCAGATCCTGATCCAGACCCGAATCCAACCGGAAACGCACTCTTAGTCATTTACATGGACAGTGGTTTAATCAAAGAATTTGAGATGACAAATGAAGAAATCAGAACCTTTACCGAATGGTATGAAGATAGAGCAAAAGGAAACGGAAGAGAAGCATACATCGTTAATAAGAAATACAACATCGGACCTTTCAATTCAAGAAAAGACTTCATTAGCTACAGTCACATCGAAAGCTTTGAAGTACAAGAATACAGTAGATAATATGACACCCCCTCCTACACTATGGACTGACCCAGGTTAATGAGACATTGAAAAAACACCTATGCTACCTGTTTCCTATACTCGTATGGGGGCAGGTAGTTTAATTTCTCCTGAATTCGTTCTTCATTGTAAAAACAGATGTAATTTTCTACTTTTTGTATTACCATTAGGTTTGTTAGGATCTCTCTTTTTAGAGAGGCGAATTCTTCCGACTTTAGCAAGGAGTGGAAGGATTCAATGACAGCATTATTCATGGCAATTCCCCTTTCGGGACATGCTCGTGGTAATGTTTTTTTCTTTTGCTTTGCTTTGAAACGCGTATGACGTATAAACTGAGCCTTGGTCACTGGGAGAAGGGCACCTGCTGCCTCCCTAGTATTTATTGCCTTCTCCAGAGTTTCTAGTACGAGAGAAACATCTTGTCGGTCACTTATTCGGTAAGCGATGATTTCGTTGTTATACAGGTCCATAATTGTCGATAAGTACAACATGCTTTGACCGTAAGGTAAATATGTAATATCCGTAACCCACTTTTCATTTGGTTTCGAAGCCGTAAAATCCCTGTTACGTTCATTCGCTACAACAATTCTGCTCTCCCCGTTGATAAACGTCTTACGTTTTGGCTTGGTGCGACATTGTAGATTTTTCTTCTGCATAATCCTTTGGACAGTCTTACGATTCACCTGTTTGTTATGCTTACGACACAGTAGAGCTCGTATCTTTCTGTGACCAAAACGATAGTGATATTTTCGACACAACTGCTCAATTAAAGTTTCAAGCTCTATTTCCTTATTGCCTGCTTTGGCTTTCCAGCGATAATAAGTCGCCCGTGGCACCCCAAACAGTTTAAGCATATCTGTGATAGGAAATTTCCCCCGAAAACTCTCTACAACCTCCATTAAAATTGATTTTTCCACCTCCTTTGTCGTTCCAGATACTTTTCTAGGACTTCAATTTGCATCTCTAATTGTCGGATTTTTAGATCCTTCTGAGTCATCTCGTCGAGATGATTTGAACCGCTTTTCCCATACTTATACTGTTTGCCTACAGGTTGGGAAAATCGATATGTTTCCCTGTTTCGATACCACTTCATCCAGGTTTTAATTTGCTTTTTATCCTTGATTCCTACCTGCTCCAATATCTCCTTATTCGTAACGCCTGCTTGTTTCATCTTAACGACTTGCCATTTCACTTCTTCCGGATAATGTACGCTTGTGCCCATAAAGAAGCACCTCCTTCGAATCATATTAGAAATACGATTCAGGAGGTGCTTTTTCCTTGTCTCAATTTACTGGGTCACTTCACTACGTTGGAGGGGTTTCTCATTTTTTTAAGGTGATTAAGAAGTTGTTTAAATAATTAAGTAACCCGCCAATATTCAGGCGGGTTTTTGCATCCTATACCTCATAATCTTGAATATATTTATTAAAAATAAACTGAAGATAGGTATAAAGTCCAACACACAAATAAATCCACAAATTGTAAGATGTTCTTTGATTAGGAAAATCAAGCTTGTTTTCTGTCAATTTTTCTTCATGTATATTTGGTTTCAATATACTGTAAGGCTTATTAAAAAATTAAATTTTCTTCATATCAGCTAAACGAGTTTCAGTACGATATTTTTCATCAATCTTTAATATAGAGGTGCCTTCAAATAGTAACGCTTTAACAGGTTCTCCATTTTCAGGTTTCCAAAAAGTTTGTGCCCACATATGATAACTATCAGCAATTTCATCAGCAATTTCTTCATCTGCTCTTGCAAATAATTCATATAAAGATACTGTTTTAGTTCGGAGTGTACCAGGATCACTACCTAATACATAGGAAAACTGAACCGATCCTGTAAAGAAACTACGACTTTTAATTTCATAAATAGCTGGTGAGGTGTACACATTTGAAATCAATGTCCCTTTTGACTTAGGAGGTAATTTTGCGGATGCGGTTGAACTAATGGTGTTAGTGATAGTTTTTGAATCAGATGTTCCGTTTTGATTAGAATTTGTATATTCATATGCTACTTCTGCACCAAGTTCTGACCCTGCAACAAGAAAATCCACTTTTGCTTTATAATTAAATTTAACACCTGCTTTATGACTGTGAGTGATTGACTTTGTAAAAGTGGAAGTATTTGATACAGCATGTTGGAACGTATGTGATACAGTCAAATCACCCGAGGAATGATCATTATATGCATCATATTCTAAAGATTGAACCAATTTCTCAGGTCCAGCCCCAATTAATTTAGCTCGAATGGGGTAATCTGGATCTACATATTTTTCTTCTACATCTACTAATTTCATATCATTGATATATACGCCTACGTTAGGGTCTCCAATACCGTTAATGTATCTTGCATAACTCGGAATTACTTTTCTAGTAACTTGTTCAATATTAACAACTTGTGTTTGTTGCGTTTGATAATTAGATAATTTTTGTAATTGAGGATTTTCTAGGTTTACGTTTGTTGAAACATTAGTATGAGCACTAGCTACATTTCCTGAAGAGATTAATAATGGAGCACTTAATACCATTGCTGTTAAAATTTGTTTTTTCATAAAATCCCTCTTTTTTAGTTTATTTTTATCGATATAATTTAATAATAGCATGGTTTTAGTTTCTCTCTTACATAAGAATTGTTCTATTTTGTTTCAATATTGTTAACAAATGTAAATACCAACATTCCCTACTGGGTCACTTCACTACGTTGGAGGGGGTGCTCGTGTTTTTAAGGTAATTAAGAAGTTGTTTAAATAACTAATGTTTGGTTGCAAAATTTCATGAAAATAAGCAAAATGGTTGCAGAGATGATTGTCAAGAAAAAACGAAAACCCTCCCCGATTATGAAGTGCACCCCTTAAAGTAAACATTGGAAAAACCCTCGAGGTTATCCGATGAACTTTAGGGGGTGTATTTTTATGGCAATCAAAGGACAGAAGTTTAGAAGTTATCCAGAATCACTTAAATTGAAGCAGTACGATTGCATCTAAATGAAAAGTGGACTCACAAACAGATAGCTGAACACTTGGGAATTAACGATAAAGATCGTGTTAAAGTTTGGATGAGAAAATATAGAAAGCAGGGGGAATTCGGCTTGCTTGATCAACGTGGACGACGTGAGGTGTATCTTGACCAGGATCGATACGTCCATAAAATAGAGCGGGAGAATGAAATCCTAAAAAAGTGTTTGGAAATTTGGATGCGGGAGGGATAAGAAAGAAATATCGAATTGTGGAGAGCTTGTCTACAATGTATCCAATTACAGAGGTTTGTATGGTATTAGGGGTTTCGAGAAGTGGCTATTACAAGTACCTCTCCACTAGAAACTTGCATAGGGATAAGTCGATGAAAAAACGGATCAGAACGATCTATGAACAAAGGAAAGGGATATACGGATATCGTAGAATTCAAGCTGAACTGTTACGTCAATTTGGTTGTAGGGTTACTCATAAGAAAGTATTACGCATCATGCAAAATTTGGGACTCAAAGCCATCATTCGCCGTAAACGTGCCTATATGACTACCTATCAAGCAAAGGTATCGGATGGGCGTATTGCGGATCATTTACTCAACCGTGATTTTACCGCTCAAGAGCCTAATCAAAAATGGGTAACTGACGTTACTCAATATCGAATCGGTGAGGAACGTATCTACCTTTCCGCAATCAAAGATTTATGCACGCATGAGATTATCGCTTATCACATCAGTTACATTTATTTTTACAACGAAGAACGTCTTCAACTGAAGCTAAATAAACTGACGCCTAGTGAATTTAGGCGTCAGTTAGCGGCCTAACGGCCGGGGTTTTTCTTACTGTCTACAAAACGGGGTCTTGACCAGTTGACGCGTAGTCAAAAATAGGCGTTTTTATTAACCCGCCAGACAAACTATTCTGTCTCCAAGGAGGGCTAATACCTACTCCATGCCCACCTGCTATAAGCTCTTGATTTACATCAACCTGTGTCCATCCCAAGCGCTCAACCACTTTCGCGTCAATCTCTCTGCTCATTGGCTTCCTCCTCACCATCTACCATTCCGTACTGTAATTTTCCGTTTCAGCCATATAACCGCACATTCTATAAACCCGTATATTGTCCATCCAATACACAAAGCAATTATCAATGGGTAAAACCAGAGTTTGTGGTACCACTTATCAGGAGTTATGTCGAACCCACCGATCATTTCGCATCCTCCTCTTTAATCTCCAGTCACTCCTGGAGTAATTTCCCCTTAACTTGTACAGCGTGATCAGGACAAACCTCGCAATTAGCCCAAAGACTAACAGCACATTCCTTGCACATTTTTTTATCACACGTTATCGTCAATTCTTGAAAATTCACACTCGTTACAACCCCTGTACCTGTTGCATAATCGCAAAGGCGCGTATGTTCGCGTTTATTGCAAACTTCACAAAGCAATGGTCTTCCTCCCTTATCGCAAGCAATGGTTGCTAAATTTCCGTTTTATAAAAAACAGAAGTGTACTCATCTGATCCCTCTTCAAAACCAACTGCTTGAAAACTTACCGAAACAATATCCTCAACTGGTATCTTACTCAGCCACTCATTAATCTCAGTTTCCTTTCTATTCAAAAACAGCTTTCTTTGTACGACTTTCATCCTTTAACTCCCTTATCACAAGTAATGGTTTGTTAATTTACCCTTCCCCAACTTACATCGATGTTTTATAAAGCCATTCGTCAAAGTATCGCTGCACTATCTCCTCTTGTTTATCTTCCGTTAATCCTTCCAGTTCCTCGTCCTCAATCTCGACGATCTCTTCTCGTTTTGATCCCACGTATCCATTCGATACACAAAACTTAAATCTAGCCATTCAAAAACCTCCTACATCTTGTATTTACTTAGATTTCTGCTTAATCAAGGTGTACGCAGATAGAGCTACTTTGCGTATCCAATCTGGATTTATTTCAATTTCCGTATCCGTCATTTCTCTTATCCTGTCTAAAACAGATAAGACTTCATGTTTTTTCATCGTTCCCGCCACCCCATTTATAAATCGTGTGTTATGTTTTATTGCTTGTAGCAGCAATGCTTTTGCATGTACGTTACCGACATTAACTCATTTTTGTTTTCACTCCACTAATGGATAATCAATTCTAAAGCTGCTCTCATACCATAACTATCATGGTTAGAAAGGGTGATGGATTATGGATCCTATTGAATACCATCGGGGGAGAATGCACCATCATTTAAGGCATGCCGATCACTTTCGCTCTTTAAGTATGGCGCATCGGCATCACCGAATGAGGCATCACGAGTTTGCTCACAGAGAACATTACCATCGCATGAGAGCGCATCACCATAGAATGATGATGCATTCATATCAACATTAATTGCACCAAAGGCTCCCTTATTGGGGGGCCTTTTATTTAGCTAGATAAATTAATCACCGATTTGTTATATTTGCCTGACTGGATGTATGCTACCGATGCCCTCGCCCTGAACCTTGTCTCCCTCATTTAGATTCATTCCGCATCCTCCTTTATCACAAGTAATTGGTTTGTTAAATAGTTGCATTGCCACTTACTAAAACTAATATGCTCGTGACATACTCTACCTTTTTAATCTTTGTAACAAACAGCATTTTCCCATCTTGTTTCACTGCAGAACGACTTCTATTTGCTGTGGAGATTCAATCACGACACTGAACCTGACTGTTTTAGCCATTTGAAAACCTCCCATTTATCACATTGTGTGTTGTGTTAGATCACAACATTACGAAAGTTGGATCATCAGGAAGGTACTCTGAGAATTGTTCTAGCAATAACTCCTCTATCTCAGACTTCTCCCACACTCCAAATCCTCGTTCATTTGATTCTGAAGCATCAATAGTAACTACTTCTACTCCACCTACTTATGACCCTTATACAATCCTCTCCATCAATCCGCCATTCTACTTTCAAAACAATCTCCCCATTCGTTATAATTACCGATGTGTTAAATTAATCCCGTAGGCTTTTAATACAGCTCGACATATCGCATCTTGTATGGTTGCGCCTTCTCCTGAGTGTCCATGATAAAAACTTTGCATCGTGCTCCGCTGCCTGCCCGCACTTAACGCAAAACAGCTTTTCTTCTCCGTCGATCCACCACATGTACTCGCACACAATTTCACTTCCCTACACCAATATACTTTGCTAATATACTTTTTACATAAATTGTAATTAATGGTATATTATATTTAGAACACTTCGACTGGGGTGATACATATGAAAAAGTTGCTTACTGTTGTTTTTACTGTGATGATTGTAGCTTCTGTTCCGGTTGCTGTTTACGCGTGGGACCCTCCCTGGTGCCCTCCGTGGATTCTTTTTTGCGAGTAATAATTGCTATTTTCATAGTGAACGAGGGCAATCATGCTCTCGTTTTCTTACTTTCTCATAGGTTATTCATGATTATTTGGTGGCACATAAGTGTCTCGGCCTAGAAAATTTCCACAAATTAGAAGTCCAACCATACAGATGATGTGGATCAACCAAACAGTATTTTTATCTATACCTCATCATCCTTTCTCTTTTGTGGGGAATCACTTTTCATAATGTCATTCCACCAACCAATTGGATTGGCGTAGCTACCGCACTTTTCGCATGTATCACCATCATGATCGGACCAGCCGAGCTGACGATGATGGCAGTTTATACACTCGCGCACCATTTTCCGTCCCATTCAGCCCTCCACGACTTCTTTGTCACCATTTACCCATCCCTCTTGATAGTAGGTTTTAGTTGGGATTCCAATTAGTGAGCAAACTTCTCGACATCTTCCCAATTCATGTTGTTCGCAGCCCAATCGATCAGTTCTTCTTCGTTCGATAAAGTGTATTCGTACTCCTCGTCAAAATCCGTATCAGCGTCTACGCTGCATAGTAATCCGCTCTGCTCTTGGAGATAATTTCCGCTGGCACGTCCCATTCTGAGCTATCAGGCATTGTCACTCGCAATTTCTTTGCCATTTGTAATTCCCCTCCACAGAATATTTTGTTAAGCTGACACTTCGGCTCGTAACGCAGCTTCAACAACTTCTTCTATTTGCTCCTCTATCTCTTCTACTAAAACTAAATCAACGCTGTCTGAATTAATCCGTGCTGGTTGGGGACCGAGAGCATGGTTGCTTGTCCAAGTGAATCCTTTAAATTCGCCAGACAAATTTTTATTTATAGCAAAGTCAACAACATCAAATTGCGTTTGTGCTCCACTGGAGAATACGATTGTGACCTCTTTCACGCTACCCTCTCCAGATACGGAATAATGTCCACGCCTTTAGCTTTTAGATAGGCTAGCTAGCAACCTGCGAAACATACTTTTCAAAATTCTTCTCTATCCGTTCCTTAGAAAATTGAATCGACTTCTTATATCGCTCATGACGAGCAATTTGGATTCCTGCTGCAACATCTGATACTACCCACCAACCATGATAATAAGCGATAAAGAACTCATACCCACGGTATTGAAAGGCTTGTTCAGCAATAATATTTCCCCATTCTGGTTTACCATCTCGGATCACCCTGATTTTGTACTCCTTAGGATTCCTCAGCTTCCTGATCGGTTGTTCCTTTTGTTTTCTGATCTTGCGTTTTCCACGTTTACGCTTCGGCATGTTTTTGTGATTGAGTTCAAAATACTGGTGATATTTCTCCATATCGATGCCTGTCCACGCTTGCAGCTCTTGGATAGATTTATCGAAGAACTTTTTATGCTCTTCTCCAATATAGTCATTTATCGTTTTATCAACGCATCGGAAGTGGACTGATTTTAACTTAGTGAAATCACCGTTGTTAATCGACGAGCAACTATCTCCAAAATCTTTTTTCATTGCCGGTTCTTCATTCTGTATCTCCCGAAATTCAAGATTTACTTTTTGTAAAAACTCCGTTAAAAAATAACCACTAACCCCTTCTAAAAACACTACTTGTGCTTCACTCTTCGTAAATTCATCTTTCGGCAAGTCCAAATTCTACAGTAATTATTTGGATTCTTAGCCTCTATGCAAGTGTGCATAACCACTAGATCACAGTGATATTGGATTTTTAATAGACATGATTTTCCTCCACATAAGGCGTAATATCCCTGCCTTTAGTTTTTTCAATTACATCTAGTGAACCCCATAAACATACCTCTGGCTTTACAAACATATTCTGGACGTATTAGGGAGGGGATGACGTGAATAAAAATTCTTGCGATGATATTCCGTTTGAACACCGTTTTTGGCTACAAATCCTAGGGGATCATTCCAGATTTATTTTTGAATCATTGGCTCCGAAAGAGCAAACAGATATCGAGCAGGCTAACTACTTTATCCACACATTTGACAGATTATTAGATTATGCACGTAGGAATTTGTCAACTAATGAAGTCAAGACACTCAACCAACAAGCAAATTCCGAGACACAAAATCTACGCCAGTTTAAGCTTCATCTTCTAGAACAACATCTTATTGGTAAAATTTCTATCAGTCTTCCTCCAACTTTTATAAACCATATGGTTAATGAACTGGAAGAATATCAACGAATCCTTGAGGCTTGTCTATCCGATAATTGGCCTCCTACATCTCATCCCCTTTACTATCATCTGTTTTGGCTCTTGGATGCTGTGGGGCATGCTGATACCATCACTTCACACCTAGATATGGTGGAACATGACTACAAGCAAAAAAGCAAGCACTTTACAAAACAATTTGAACATTTTCATCTCAAAGCAATCGAATTAGCCGGTTACCTACGGACAAATTTATCAGACTTCCCAGCGCTACATCGTTTTAATCATGAGGCTGAAATGGAAATTCAACTATTTCAGGCCTTTTTGCATGAATTGGAGGAGCTACGCTTAAAGGATGAGGTATTAGGAACGTTGTCTCCACTTATGGCCGATCATATGTCACGGGAAGAGTGTTATTATTTGATGAAGCTATCCGAAGTGTCCGATGTGAAATCACCTGACTGTTATCCAACCAGACCCCGGATTGAATAAAAATTAGGGAGGGAAACCTTTTACAAGAATTTTTAATCCGTGGTTGCCCTAAAGGAGGAAGCACAATGACCGAACAGCAGATCATTTGGGACAAAAATAGGAGGAATGAACGATGAATAGACAAGCAGTTTTGGACGTGCTGAACAGCCTGGAAGTAGTAGATATGAACGGTGGCGAAGATGCGTACATCCTTGTTGATAGCAGTAAAGAAAACCTTAAAAAGCTCAATGAAGTTGGGGTTACAGATGATTACGTAGCTCCATCTTCTCCTCAGTTTACTAAATAGGCAGAGACCCATATCACTATACAGTTACTTACATATACTGTTTAGGCGAATAGCTATTGTGAAAGTAAAGAATATATGTAAGTTAATTTGGTTCCTTTTGAAGGGAGTAGTAGATATGAGTCCATACTCTTTTGAGTCATTTCCTTACACTATACAACCAGGGGATACCTACTGGTTGTTAGCTCAACGATTTAGAACACCCGTGTATGAAATTGTTGCTGCCAATCCAGGCGTAGATCCTTACTATCTTTTTGTGGGTCAGGTTATTTGCATCCCTTTTGTACAATACTCCATGCCATTTTCATGCCCAAGACCTTCGCCTTATCAAAATGTACATGAATGCATTAGCCAAGCTGAGGTTGATTTAAAAAGTCTCATGCGCACTCTTTGGGAACAGCATGTTTATTGGACGAGGATGGTTATTATCAGCATCGCAGCTAATTTGCCAGATGAAGAACTGGTTACTAAACGGTTGCTCCGTAATGCTCCTGATATGGCGAATGCTTTAAAACCATTCTATGGTGAAGAAAATGCTGCCACATTTGAACGTTTGATAAGAGATCACTTAGTAATTGCCGTTCAGCTTGTTAAAGCAGCAAAGGCTGGAGATAGCAAAGCAGTAGCTAATGCAGAAAAACGCTGGTATAAGAATGCAGATGAAATTGCATCTTTCCTCAATAGCATCAATCCATACTGGTCGGAGGAAGACATTAGGAAAATGTTTTATGAGCATCTTGCATTAACTAAAGCTGAAGCAGTCTATAGACTAAATAAAAACTACGCATCGGATATTGCAACATTTGACAAAATTGAGCAACAAGCGTTAGAAATGGCTGACGCTTTTACTGACGGAATTGTAAAACAGTTTCCATATATCTTCACAAAGTAGGATTAATCAGGCTATTCCTTCCCCTAACTTTTTTGTCCCAGCTCCTCGCGCTACAATAGCGTCAAGGAGTGTGATATCATGCAAAAATCGTTCTATCATCTCGTGCCGTGTAGCCGATCTGCTAGGTTAGTTAGAAAGTTTCGACGATACGGCATAGTGTTTGAGCTTGTGATAAATCACTTTTCTGCTGGCGTTGGAGGATTCAAAATATCATTGATCGCTTTTTGGCATTCTTCCTCGGTATGGAATAACTCACTGTGCTTTCTGCTCGCAGAATCATTTGCTCTATAACTCGTTGGTTCGATATAGAATGTGCTTTCAAAGCATTTTTCTTTCGCCCAAGTGTGTATCTTGATCTCGCGGATAATCCCTTTTTTCAGCTTCCTTCAACTGCCGTTCCAACTCTCGAATAGTTCTTTCCTGCTTGTATTGCTTTTGCGTTGCCTTCCTCTCTCGTTCAAGAGCAGCATAGTAAACGTTTATCTTGAATTCCAGAAGTTTCTCCACTTCTTGATTAAGCAACTTGTTCATATTTAGTGTTTAAATCAAAATTTTCATCTACTTCAAAGTGATCAGGGTGATCATAGTCGCACATTTTCAAACCCACCTTTTATTTTTTGTTCAATTCAATGTGGCATACCTTTTGATGTTGAATCTATCCGAAACAGTGATAACGTTCGTTTTGTGTTTCCTGATCTACCAGTGCGGCAGTATCATTTCGTACATTTGGTGTTTGGCCATTCCGGATTTACATACCCTGCCCCAGAAGAGAAAATATTGATTGTTGTCCAAAATGTTCAGCAGCCACTTCATTGAACCAGAGCACTTCCGTTCGTTTTGCTCCAGCTTCTGCCACAGTTTCAAACGTTTCTCTATGCCATTTTTTCAACCTGATATCATACAGCTCGTGTGCGTATCTGATAGAAGGACCGGTCCAGGATGATCGTCCAATTGTTCTAACAGCAATTCATGATCACCAATATCCAATTCATGCTTGTAATGTCGCTTGGTCCGTGTTTCTAAAAGATAGGGAGGGTCCGCATAGATAAGTACGTTCGATCTGTTGTAACGATCAAGAATTTTTTCAAATGGCTGTTGCTCAATTTGTACTTCTTTTAAGCGTTCAGTTATGGCCATGATCTTTTGCGGAAGCTTTATCCAGTCTCTAGGTCGATTATGTTGATCACCACCGGTATTACTTTTCCACCCGGTCCGGTCGCTTGTCTTTGCTCCTATGGCCATCCAACAACGTACTAGGAACCGTCTAGCATTTTCTAATTCATCCTCGCTAGATTCATAGGCCGCGTAAGACTCTTCGCGCGAGTAAGGTGTCCAAAATATTTTTTCAGCTAATTCCTGTGGTCGATCTCGAATTACTTTGAAGAGACTGACCACTTGTCCATCTATGTCATTAATCGTTTCTGTCTTGGACAGTGGTTTATTAAAAAGTACGGCTCCCGATCCGAAGAACGGTTCCAAATATGTATGATGTTCTGGCATAGTGTCTTTCCTCGGCTTCCCATTCATATAAAGCTGTACCATTTGTTCCTTACATTCTTTTGTAAATGGTGTTCTGCGTTCTCTTTTGGCCATGGTAGATTCTCCTCAAATATGTTATTTGTAGTCTACTTGCCCTTAAAATATCTGTCCAACTAAGTGTAGCCTATCCATGTTGTTCAGCCCCATCTATACAATCCGTGTTGTATATTAACTCAGCAATGTGGTTATTCATTTAGAAAAAGAAAAAGTGCCAGTTAAAAGCTGGCACTTTAATTGATTAATTATTTTGAGGTGCCTGTCCGCTAGCCACCCTTAATTCATCTGCCAATTGCCCAATACGTTTTTTCTCGCTGTGTCCTTCCATCCATTGGCTGTATGCCATGCTACTTGTAAGTAAATCCTGTCATGCTTCTACACTAACCACATCTTCTACAGGTATCCACCAAAAATCCTCATCATTCTTTAACTTAATCTGTTTAAACGTTGAATCAAACTTATCTACCCATCCCCAAGCGGATTCTATCACGCCTCTACCCTCTTTTGTCTCTTTCCACCAGCTAATTGTAAGGGCATAGTCATATTGACGTGAATCAGATATCCTATAGCAAAATTCGGCTAGCTCATCCTCTTCAATGTTCGGTTTCTCGATCAGTTTCTTATCCTCGTGAAGCTGTCGTAACATCTCAGCATGCTCAGGTAAAATAAATTTCGTTACAAGTGGATCAATAATTTTGCTAGCCATAAAAACATCTCCTCGAATACGAATATGTGTTCCTATTTTGTTTGATGATAAGGAGATTATGCAATGGTTAGAAATGGTATTCGCAAGCAAAAACCCCCTGCTTTTTTGAAGTGCACCCCTTAAAGTAGACATTGGAAAAACCCTCGAGGTTATCCGATGAACTTTAGGGGGTGTATTTTTATGGCAATCAAAGGACAGAAGTTTAGAAGTTATCCAGAATCACTTAAATTGGAAGCAGTACGATTGCATCTAGATGAAAAGTGGACTCACAAACAGATAGCTGAACACTTGGGAATTAACGATAGGAGAATGAAATCCTAAAAAAGTGTTTGGAAATTTGGATGCGGGAGGGATAAGAAAGAAATATCGGATTGTGGAGAGCTTGTCTACAATGTATCCAATTACTGAGATTTGTATGGTGTTAGGTGTTTCGAGAAGTGGCTATTACAAGTACCTTTCCACTAGAAACTTGCATAGGGATAAGTCGATGAAAAAACGGATCAGAACGATCTATGGACAAAGGAAAGGGAGTAGGGGATATTTCAGCAAGGTTTATATCTGTCAATGTTCGCTCATAGACAATTCATTCTTTAGATATGTCCAAGCATCTTTTCGGACATGAAAACCAAATGAAACCCCGTCTACATCCCCACGTTGGATAGATTCATAAGCATCCTTACCCCAGGTGTTGTTAGGTAGATCAAGTTCGAATCGTAGACCAATATCATCTTCATACAATCTGAGAGTTTCATTTTTCGTTGAACCAAGCACATAATCCGTTCAACTCGTGTCCTTATGCACCCAACCATAAATATTAGAAAAATGCACGCCCATTTGTGTTTGTCACAAGCAACTATCTCACCAGCTAAGACATCAAGGCTGTAGTCAATTAGATATTGTTTGATCATAAATCACCGAATGTCTTTTCGACCGCGCTAGGCTCCTGCTTCTCCTGCTTCGGTATTACAAGCTTGCAGCGAGATGCAATGGTAAGGCCCAGGTCGCTTGCTGCTGATCTACATTGCTTAAATAATTTATCTTGGTTAATCAATAAATCTGAATAAGCTACGTTTGCTTCCTCCCATTCGTTCATGTCAATTACAGCACCGTCTTTATCGTGAATTGCTTGTTTGCGCTGCACTGTCAATTTCGTTTGTAGCAAGGCATCTGTGACTTTTATATACATTTTTCGAGCATACAAAAAGCGAGCCAACGCATCTACATCAAGATTACTCATGATGCCGATATACAGCAGCTCGCTTGCAATTTTTTTACATTCTTTTTTCAGGTCTTTCGGTAGGTAGCTAGGTGGCTTTACTTTGTCGTTTGCCGCCTTTATTTCTTGGGATTTACGCTCTTCTATTTCAGCTTTTGTTAGGTTTTTCTTTCCCTTGTAAAGCAGCAAGTCAACTGGTTGCCTTGGTCTAGCCATTCCCTCACCCCCTTTCTGTTCATCGAAAATAATTTTTTATACTATTTAACCCTTCCTAAAAAATCCAGCGAAGTGTCAAACTATTGATGCCTGTTAGTTGAATAAGTAATTCACTTTTGGTATTGTAACCTAAGTAATTTAGTTTTTTGGTGATTACATATACTTCTGCACTACTAATCAAATAACAGGAAGGTGAAAAAAGTGTCGGTCATTATATCAACGGATGATTTAGAACTTTCCTGTCCTTTTTGCAAAGGGCAAAAACAAGTTAATGTAAATAATACAGAGGAAATCTGTCCAAAGTGTAATGGGAAAGGTGTTATTTTAACTGCATTAGGACAAACACTGCTTCACTTTATAAAAAAACATTTTTAAATTACTCTGAATCATTTTGAAGGAGGCAACCATTTTCTATGGTGTAGCCTCTTTTTTATTTACTTGAAAATCCATTTAGGGAATTTTTTTACAAAAGACTACCACGCGGTCTAGCGCTGGCACTGTGCAGGTTTTGATACCCCCCTCACAATACCTTCCAATACCATTAAAAACTCACCTTACCCACTTTCTGTAGCTCTGTGAACGTCTATGCTTGGGCCTTGCTATGTATGGTAGGTATTCACCCAATTACGCACGGATAATCACCCAAAACGTATACAGTTAAATATACTATCGAGAAAATAAGATTAAGATAAGGAGTGATTGTTTTGGTTTGTTATCGTGTCCCTTATACCTATGACCAATGTATGGAGGAGTGCAAATCTGGAGAAAATCCAGGTACAGATCAAGAATGCCAGCCCATATGTAGACAGTATAATACAAGACCTTGGTATATGAGATGTACAGAACCTATGCCATATGAACCTTCAAGACCTTACGGTATGAGTCAACCAGTGCCTTACAGTCCACAGCCACAGCCATATCCCTATGCTCTTAACCCTCAACCTCTTCCACCTATCCCTTATCACTATTATTCTATTCTTCCTGACGATGATTGTGTTAGGGAATGCAGAAGACTGGGAATACCTCCTTTAAACTGTTGCTATAGATGTGGATATTGCTAATAGACATGCTTAGAATCAACGTTATGGTTGCGAATTCCAACTCAAAAGTTGCAGAAACAATGAGTTACCCTGTAAATGTTGGACAAATACTTTTCCAATAACGGGAATCTATAGTTTAATAAAAAGTGGTAGTCAGGAACATATTTTTTCTTCCTGACTACTACTTCACTTTACTAGAAATCTTCTGCCATATGGATCATGTCTCGAATGAATTGATAGATTATCTCCAAGCGCCTCCATCCTCTCTTGCAGTCTTCCGGTTATGACACTGCTCACATAATGGCTGCCAGTAGTTCCGATCCCAAAACAATGTCTTATCTCCCTTGTGTGCAATGATATGGTCAACCCTAGTAGCACCATTTAGCAATCCCTTGTCATAGCAATGCTTGCAGAGTGGATGCTTTTTCAAAAATCCTATTCTTGCTTTTCTCCACTTAGCATCATAACCACGTTGCGTAGATGATCCACGTTCACGATCATACTGCTGGACTTGTTTCTTCTGGTGTATAGGGCAATATGCTTCTCGAGTTAATGTTGGGCATCTGGAATGCAAACAGGTCTTTAATGGATTACTTGGCATTGTTCATGAAGTAAACCACTAGCCTATTAAGCATGAAAGAAGAGGCAATGGTCTTAAGGTTCAACTACTCTTTTCATACCATGGGTTTAAATGCACCAGTACTTCTTCAACATCTTGAATTTCACTTTTAATTGTGTTCTTGATTAAACGGGAAATATCGTGACCTTCTTTTATCGTTAAATCATTTGAAACGCTCACTCTTATGTCGACAATAATATAATGACCGTGTTCTCTTGCCCGAATTCGATCGATTCTCTTAACCTGTGAGATAGAACGAACAATATTTTCTAACTGATTCAATTGATCCAAAGGTACGTTTTTTTCCATTAGAATTCCAATGGATTCCTTTCCCATTTCGTAGGCTAATTTCAGTACAAAATAGGATACAATGATTCCAGAAATTGGGTCGCCATATTGAGCGAATGGCATGTGATAATGCTCACCAATCAATGTTGTGCCAATACCTACAACAGCAGCAATAGATGCGTAAACATCGGCAAGGTGGTCTTTTGCTGTTGCAATTAAGCTTTTGCTTTTTTGTACTTTTCCAAGACGAATACAATAAACGTAGAGAACTTGTTTCCATATTAAAGAAATAAACGCAGCAATCAACGCTATGACACTTGCTTCAGTTGCAGGTTCGAGTAGTGCTTCTACAGATTTATAGACCATTAAAAGAGCTGCTAAAGCTAATATAATGGCAACAATGGCTGAAGCAATAACCTCAGCTTTACCATGACCGTAAGGATGATCATCATCGGCTGGTTTTTTTGAAACCATTGATGAGGATAGTGCAGCGAAAGTTGCAATCACATCACCAGCATTATGAATTCCGTCAGCAATGAGTACCTGACTGTTAAATAAATATCCTACAACAACTTTTATAACGGTTAACACTACATTACTAATAAGGCTGATCCATAATGCGAGTAATCCAGAGAAATTTTTCATTTCAAAGTCCCTCCTCACTTATTTTGCCATTGTACTTGACAAAGTTTGTGTGGGTCTAGAGAAACAGTTTTAGCTCACTATTAAAAATTAGGACACCTCAAAAAACATTGGTCTTTGACAAATAAGTTGCAAGGAACCAATACTTCAAAGCTTTGGTCTCCGTATTCGGTAACAGATTAGCTCACACCTATAACTTTTCTTCATACTCTTGTGCTTGTTCTAAGAGAAAAAATATCTATCAAAATGACCTATATATATTTATTTCTTTTCTTTTGTGTACTTATTGCATACATCATGTAGCAGAAACTAGAGTTACTGTTGCAGAAATGATAGTTATTGCTAACAGTAACTCAACTGGTTAAAATGCCCATTTTCACTAAATTAGTTATTGTAAACAAAAACCCCTATTAATGTTGCAGAAACTACAGTTCAATCAGTGTTATTGCAACATGATGTAAACATTAAGCAAACATATTTTTATTAGGACACTTTTTTGATTCCAATAAAAAATACATGATCCAAAAAGAGGATCATGTATAGTGATATCTTCTTTACAAAACGGGATTTCAACTTATTCTATGGAATCGTACATATCCTGCAGACGTAACAAAACTACCTTGATACCCCCCGTTAATCCATCCGCCATCCCCATTATTCCAAAATTCACCATCTGTGAAAACCCACACTCCATAAAGAATGTTACCATAACGTACTGTATAAGATGTTTGAATGCCTTGTAGATTATGAGAATATCTTTGATTTAAATTATAAACCACCACATTCTTTTTTCCTTGACCCACTTGGTAAAAAGCATGGTAAAGTGTGTCTTTAACAAAATTCTCACGGGCATCATCTGCTGGAAGAACACTTTTTTCAGACTTATTAATACTTGGTGGAAATTGGTTTGGGGTGTTGGTTACATTTTCACTCGCTAATGCTCCTGTCGCTCCTGCTGATAACATCAGAGACAATCCCAATAATGAAATTAAAACCTTGCGTCCAGCTTTCATCTTTACAATCCTCCTCCTAATTCCAATAATAAACCTTTATTGTAAAAAAATTACATAAAAGATTATGGATATATAATACCCCGTTAATTCTGCATTTTCAATATACTTATTTTAAGTATATTCATGATTGACACAAAAATAGCCACCAGCAGGTGACTAACTCTCTAATTCCTATGATATAAATTTACACCATCTAAAACCAAATGGCACATGATTAAAGCCTATTTTTTTCATATTATTTCCTGTTTTATTTTATATGACTTCGCCCTCTACAAACTTCTATAACCTTTGCTACTTTGATTTCTCATCCCTCCTGTTCTCATTTTTCATAAGGTAGGGATTCCTACAGTTATTGACTGCCATGCTCCAATTTGCGTCACTGGGAACGTGTGGTTACAATCGAGGATATCATTGCTTACGATCCAGATATCAGTGAGGAGGATAAGTAAGATGCCAGTATATAAAGACGTTAACGCAAAAAAGAACCCTTGGTATTTTACTATCAACTATAAGGAGAATGGGAAATATAAAAAAATGCTCCGACGGGGATTTAAGACAAAAAAAAAAGCAGAGTAAGCGATGGTGGAAGCACAAAATGCCTTGAATAAAGGAACATACATTGAACCATCTAAAATGACCTATATAGATTTCATGCATAACTGGTTGGAGGATAAAAAGACAACCGTAAAAGCACGCACGTTGGAATTTTATTCATTCCTAGTTGAACGTCACATTTTACCCACAATCGGTGGGATGGAATTATCAAAAATAACTTCGCGTGATATTCAATCTTTGTATAACAGTCTAAAAGAGGCAGGAAACCTATCAGATGAAAATATCCGGAAGGTGCATACGATCATAAACGACTCGTTGGATAAAGCTTTCCGTTGGGAAATGATCGCTAAAAATCCCGCTTCTTTGGTTGATTCACCAAAGGTATCAAGAAAAGAAATTGTGGTCTGGGATGAAAATGAGATACAACAGTTTTAGCTACCGCAAAAGAATCTCGTTACTACGTTGCTTTTCTAATTGCTTTAACAACTGGAATGAGACAAGGGGAAATTCTAGGACTACGCTGGAAGGACATTGATGAGGATAACCGTACTTTTTCTATCGTTCAAACCCTTTCGCATGATGGTAAGGAATTCAACGTAGGCGCAAAATCTGATTCGGGAAACCGACGTATCTCCATTGATGAACAGACTTTGAACCAAATCTTGAAATTAAAACATAGATACAAGGTTGAAATGCTAGAAAACCGTCCACTTTATAAAGATCACGATTTAGTTATTTGTACGTCTGTTGAACACACCCCTATCACCACGTAATTTAAACCGTTCGTTTGATAGTATTATCAAAAAAGGGAACGTCAGAAAAATTCGGTTTCACGATATGCGACACACTCACGCCAGCCTACTACTAAAGCAAGGTGTTAACCCCAAAATCGTATCGGAACGTCTGGGACATGCCAATGTACGAATTACTTTAGACACATAAGGGATTTTAGCATCTTATCTATGGTGATCCGGACTGGGTTCGAACCAGCGACCCCCACCCTGTCAATTTGGTTGTCAATGTTGTCAGTCCCTTTTCAGTATGAAAGGATCTCTTTCCTTTTTCACCTCTGTATCTCTTCCAATCTAGCACATAGCTCATGTTGCCATTCTGAATCATTTGTTAGGCTGGCAATCAAAGATAAGTTTTTGAGTTTTGCAAACTTCCAAGGTTGGAATGTGTTCCAGTTACCTTGTCGCAGAATATAAAAATTGACGTTTTATTTTTTGGCACATAAAAAAAGGTAACTCCCATAATATGATATTATCCCCTTTTAGTAGACAGTAAGAAGCAAGACCCCTTACTGTATTAACTAGGAGGGGAATTTTCTATGGGGGAAATTAGAAAAACATATTCAAAGGATTTTAAGTTAAAAGCCGTACGGCTTTATTTGAGCGGTGAACAAGGGTACAAAACACTTACAAGGGATCTCGGTATTAGTGACCCAAACCTTATTTTAAGTCAAATCCGTGGTACAGTGCAGTTCCTTCGCTAGATGAAAAAAGGCTGCTCAGCAAATTGCCTCCACGTTTGGATTTGTAGTACGATGATAAGGAATCCAAGCAATGGGAAAATGTAACTTATATAACAGAGGATAGGAGTGCTGCTACATGCTGACGCCACTGAAGGATAAGACGGTCGTAGTGACCGGAGCCAGCAAAGGAATCGGCAAAGGAATTGCGAGAACCTTCGCCGCAAAGGGGGCGAAAGTCGCGGTCGTCGCACGCAGCCTGACGAAAGCGGAGGAAACCGCGGTGGAAATCCGGAAGAACGGAGGCATTGCTCATGCCTTCCAGGGCAATGTCGCCGATTTGGAGTCGATGAGGTGCGTTGCGAGCGAGACGGCCGGTACTTTCGGGGGGATCGACGTGCTGTGCGCCAATGCCGGTATTTTTCCGAATGCGCCGATCGAGACGATGACCGGCGAGCATTGGGATCAGGTGATGAACACGAATGCTCGCGGGACTCTGTTTTCCCTTCAAGCCTGCCTGCCCTTTCTGAAGAAGGCGGAATACGGCCGGATCATTGTTACCTCTTCGATTACGGGGCCGGTCACGGGCTATGCCGGATGGTCGCACTACGGCGCAAGCAAAGCCGCTCAGCTTGGATTCATGCGCAGTGCGGCGCTCGAGCTCGCGCGTTACAGCATTACCATTAACGCCGTCATGCCCGGCAACATAATGACGGAAGGCTTGGATGGCCTTGGAGATCATTATCTGCAGGCGATGACGGCGTCCATCCCGCTCAAGCGGCTCGGAAGCGTCGAAGATATCGCTTACGCCGCTCTTTTTTTGGCTTCGAAGGAGGCAGGTTATATTACGGGCCAAACTATCATCGTTGATGGCGGTCAGATTATTCCAGAGAGTCTGGAAGCGATGGGGCAAACCTGATTCGATTACGATAGGACACCATATCGATACCCCGAGAGAGAAGGCAGGCGCATGTCTTTGTCTTTTGAAGAGCGAAACATTTCATCATGAACCTCTGCTGGCCGAGCTCAATGTAATCATCATAACCTATGTATAAGTGGACATCCGTTTTAGAAGAACGGTTATGTCCACTTTTTTGTGAAGGTGAAGGTGGAAGTAGGGGCCCTAGGAGGTTGGCCAATAAGTATCCTATATTACCGGAGATGCCTTGCAAAGCCTTGAAAAATTAGTTGGGGAAAATCCGATAGAATACCGAACTCAGGTAGCCTAGATGGGGCTTGTTTAAAGTTGTCTACTTGACAGGGGCAAGATCACACCGATGGGATCTTTTTTTCTTCGGTAGAGATTTCTTCTTCAGACCACTTTAGGAACTCTGGTGTCTTTTTTAAGACATTACCGTTTGAATCAGTTAGGGCAATAATTAATTTTTTTCCGAGTAATCCTTGTTCAGCCATTAAACATCTACCTCCACGTTTGTACCGCCTTGATAATTCAACAGAATCCAATCGGCTGTATTGTAATGTTTGACTTTCAATTCTTGTATAAATTGGTCGATTGATCGCGCTTTGGAATCAAATCGAATGGAGTAGCTTTCGATCTTGCTTGTCTCTAATTTATTGGTTGGTTGCACCAAATTATCGAAAAATGTACGAATGCGCATGTCTGCTGCTTCTCTCATCGGTTTGGTCATCGCTTTACCTTGCCATGGTGCGGCTACAGCTTCTAGTTGTTTTCCGATCCAGCTATTCAGACGGCGACGATTGACTTTTCGGTTCTCGTTGTCCGCAATAGGGTTGCCGGATACATCGTATTTAGAGTGTATAGTCGTTAGCCATGCGCCAAGCATAAGATCCATCACCTTTGGCAGATGATTTGAGTTGAAACGCTGCTATCTGGTTGTTAAAGAGCTCCTGGTAGTCTTCAAATTCCAATTCCTGATCAGTACCAACAATCCAATTGCATTCAACCGCCAAACCAGAATCCTCGATCTGTCCCTTTACGTGAGCAATGGCTGAAAGGCAACTACCAGAGATACGTTGACCAGTCGTAGAGTTGTAATAGCCATAGACCATTTGTCCAAAGTCGCTATCAAATTGATCTCGATATTCAAAGGCATCCGTTATCGTTTGAGCATTCTTTGTCCCCGTGTAAGCAATAAAGTTATGCTTTTCACCAAGAGAAATTAATGCCTTGTCTACTTCTGAGCTAGAGTAGTTGATATGAGCAACGTCTGTGATGATGTTCCCGATGACCCCTAGCAGTTTTTGGCCTGTTCGGACACCTGTACCTGGATCAAATGTACCGATTCGGTCTGCATCTGTTATAGGTGCTCCATTTGAGCCATTTTTCAATTGAGTTTTAGCCATTACTATTGGTCGTGTTGTATCAAAATCGCTGTCTTCTTTGACGTCTTCATACACAAAATGCTCGCTAGTGGATTTGATTACTTTCTCCACGTAACGAGCATCATCTTGATTTTTAGATAGGTTGTCGTAGGTTTCGAACCCACCTAAGTCCGACCACAAGATCAGTTTAAAGGTGTCTGCTTTGGTTCCTTCTTGCACCTCGACAGTGAAAATATTTGCGTATTCACCTGGTCCAGCTTTTGGGTAGATACGTGCAGTTTCTTTGTCTTGGCGATCTTTAAGATGCAAACTAGCTGTTTGGTGTCCACTACCCAAGACTCGTACAAAAGCCGCCTTTTTAATACGGACATGGTTCAAGTGGTCTAGCAATTGATTGCCCGCATGTTTTTTGGTAGATGGGCCAAGAATAGGCTCGGCAATTTCAATTAACCTCTTGGATGGTGTTTCAGAAATCAACATGTATTTATCAATCGGGCCTCGATCAAATTCACCTACAAAACCCAAGATAAAATGTGATGTACTTACTTCTTCGCTTTGAGGTACAGGCAGTTCGTTTACATATAACCCAGGTGGGTAATCCTGTAGCGAAGTCACTCCGCGTAACATGGTCAACAAGACCAGCTCCCTTACGTTAATTTTGGCTTAAATTTAGATACATCAATAGCGTTGACTTGCTCCTCTACTATCAACTTTTCTGTGCATTGATAAGTGGCATCCACTTGGTAGAGATTAGGTTCACCTCGTGGAGGAAGAGGTGGGGAAGTAATAAATATCTGCACAGGGTCGCCCCATTTATCTTCTGGAATGACTATTTCGTTTTCTGTTTCGATGTAGGCAAGGAACTTAGTTGATAGTTGTTGTGCCTGGCTTGGTCGCTCAGCAAAAAAAGACACCTGAATGAGATATTCAAATCGTACAGCCTCTGTACCCACTGTAAAGGTTCCGTTGCCGTTCGAAAGAATACCGTGTGGCTCGTGTTCCCTCATGAGAGCTTTCTCAGATGTTCCGCTAACACAAGTGATATTGGCGGCAGGAAGTACTCTTTTTTTTGTCTCAATAGGGTTAGGAATATCATCAGTCACGAGAAATCCAGAACCATGTACAGTCTTTATAGCATTTTCAAGGGCAGTATAAACTGAAACTAGTGGATCTCCCAATGCCCAAGCCTCCTTAGCTGTTTAACCACTTCTTTTTTAGCTATCTCTTTAATCTGGTCACGATTTTCATGGAGGGCAGGACGTAGAAAGGGACGCGCTGGTATTTTTTTAGGTGCGTACCCAAATTCATGTGCCGCAGCATAGCTTCCTGGATCGCCCTTCTTGCTATCCGATTTACCAGAAGCAACCCCTACATACACAACACCTTTATTAATTTGCTTTTCATCGACAGTTAAAGCCTGGCGTAATTGACCAGAATCAACTAATGGAGAATCGTCATTTCCACCAGCTCCCCAAGAACCGTGCTTCTTCTTGTATCTTTTTCCTGCTCTTGTTAGGGCACCGGCTTTTGTTTTGGACATGTGTTTTTTACGGACGGTTCCTGGTTTGAGTTTTACCCACGCTGTATACCCGCCCGATTCACCTTGATAGGTACCATTCGTTTTACTTTTTGGGCCAATTTGGAGGCGTTAATCAGGACCACATCCCTGTCGGTCTTCGTATCGTTTTATCGTAACGATTTCGTCTAGAGCTTTCGCCATACAGAAATCCAGTAACAATCCATGATCCCGCGTTGGAACGCTTTCTAGAGAGTGATCCGCTAGATATAGAAACGACAGTTCAGCAGGCCCAAGTGGTGATGAGGATAGAAAAAGGGCACGATCAGAAATATCGTACCCCGTCAATCCTTCTATCCATGTTTGGTAGTCTTCAGGAAGCTCATATTCTGTTACACCGTGTTCAAGCTTTAACAATCCCTTCCGCTTTCTGGATTTATCAAGACTAATTTAAAATAACTTACATGTATTCAACGCTTTAAACGTTGGATACATGTATATAAAGTATAAAATGCGTACTTTAAAAAGGAAAAGGCTCCTCACGGAGCCTATTTTATTCCTAAACCTTCAATAACCGCAACGGCGGACTAAGAAGAGTAAATAAAGTCCTAGACTGCCTCTGTTGTGTCTGCCACTTTTCAACTATCGAACCCGTTAGTTGAACATGCAACATACTTTTTTAGGTCTAGTTCGTATGTTCCGATGTTGTGAAAAAACAATTCCTCATTTATATGTTTACAATTAAAAGAATATTATAAAGATTACCTTTCAAGATCTCATAAACCCTTAAAAAATTTCCTTGCAATCCTCATAATATGGAACAAGTGACGGTCGGACACTAGGGTCATTTTTTTTGATTGTTTCTGCATAAATGACTTTCTTTTCTTTCCAAGTAACCCGAATAATTTCAAAATTCTCTTCTTTATATCGGCTCCATATATTATCGGTCGTAGAAAAAGATGTTGGCATATCGTCTTTTAAATTATCATGTTCTTTTTTAAGCAAATGAACACCCACATTGTAATTCACAAAAAAATCCTAAAGATATTCTTCAGTCAGGTCCTCTTTTGACAAGCTAAGTAATTTCTCTATCAATTTACCTCGTGGAAAGGCATGGTCTTCATTAAATATATTACTTTCCATGCTATCTTTTTGAACCTCTCATCACTAAAGAGACGAGATTCCTAAGTACGGAAACCTAACGGTTTCTAATTGATTAGGCTATCCCCGTAGTCCCTACGGTTACTGCGATTATGCAGATAGTAGTCTTTTGCCCTCGGCAAGAATATTCAAACTTGCGTTTACATCCCTGTCCCATTCACTATGACAAGAAGGGCATTCCCAATGTCGCAAGTTAAGATTTTTTACCTCTTTGTTTTGGTATCCACAACATGAGCAAAGCTGAGAAGAAGCAAATGTTTTACCCACCACAACAATAGTACGACCACCATTATACTGAGGTATTTCTGCACCAATGCTAATAGCTCCAGCAATTGTTCGTATTAAAATTTCATCTTCTTGTAGTGATCTTATTTTAGATCTTTTCCATTCGAGCCGACGGTTTTCCTACTAAAGTGAGTGAAAGTTGTTCCATAATAAAACCACCTCTTACTTCAATTACGTTTGGATTTACTGTCGTGTTGCTGATTCACCCATAATCTCAATATACATCAAGGGCGAGTAGTAAGCCCTTCTTATTCCAGAATATTCACATTTTTTTATACCCTTTATACGCGGATAAAAAAAGGTTGCCGAGTGATGTCTCGACAACCTTTTGCTTCTTCTCATTCACCCCTAGCCATGCAAACTCCCCTCCAATCGGGACCTCGGACGATAGGGACCAACCGGAATCTGGATCAAGCTGGTTTTTCCATGCGAATCCATCCGATTGAGATTATCACAGGACTCCACGTCATAGCCAAGCAGTGGGTGCCCGCCCATGCCGAGAGCAGTAGCCGCCAAAAGTAAACGTTGCACGAGCATGCCCGCCTCCATCTGCTGGATGCGATACCCTCTGTACCCCAGTGCTGCTTTGAGGTGATCTTTATCCCCTGCCACATGAAAGCAGAGCGGTACCTGAAACAGATTTACATTGTCCAGATTCATGCCTTGTTGCAGGTAAAGCCGATGATCGCCAAGACGTATCTGCCGCAACGCATGAGCTTCACTGTCATAGCGGTAGGCACCATCCGGAATGTCTTCTACGTTGTACAAACAGCAATACAGGAAGACACGGGGTTGGCGGTTCTCCTGGTCCTCATCCAAATCGTTTCGATATTGGAAGGAAGCAGTCGCCTCTTGTAATAAAGTAGCCAATTGCTGTTGGCTTACCTTGCCTAAAACAAAACCCATTTCCGGCGAAACCCGTTTTCTGCAGGCCGAGCCCAGATCATAAAAGAACCGCCCTACTTGAGGGAGTGCCACTGTGTTACCCTCATAAGTAATGTTCTTTTCTCCTTCAAACCGCCGAAACGATTGTAGAGATTCCAGTTGGGACGCTTCGGTCATTTGGATCAGCATCGGGTATGGCAGAACCCGTTGCGACCGTACGTAGTGATCATGCTCTACCGTTAGCAACTCCCGACACAATTCAGCGGCCGTGACGCTTCCATTTGCGCCATTCCCTTTCCCAAACCACGTACTCCCCGGCTCCACCGACAGCGGGATGACCGCATAGACGCTCTCCTCCTGTTCTGACAGCCCCAGCAGATGGTTAAGCGCACGATCGAGAAACTGGAAATATACCCCCGATTCATAGCCAAACCGTTTCGAAACTTCGAGTAATTGCCCTATCAGCACGCCAGCATCAAGGCCTTGCAGGCGATAGGCGAAGTTATTGTATTTAAAGAAATTTTTCCAAAACATGGTCGTCACAAAAACGGTTGCAAAACAAGTCGATAGATCACAGCGATTGCCGAGAGCACGAGCCATATAATCATCGAAGTTTCCTTTACGCAATAAAACCAATCGCTGGTGAGCGACATCATAATGGTAGATACCGGTATGGGCACCTTCCAGCTTCAGATATACGTATATTTCGTTTGGATACCTCGCACCGCCAGACGGAACAAACCGTCGGTACGATTGTATCGGTCCAAAAGCTTGTTCCATCGTATTCAGATCAAAGACAGACTCGCTGAATTGAGTCAGACCGTATACGTACCAGAGAAAATGACTCATTTCTCGCAGATCTGGTTTCGTGATCGCTTGTCGCTCCTCCAGCATAAGCGGTATTTCCGCAGACAACGGGATGACAGGCAAGCCACGGTAGAGCTTAAATGGCAAGGGTGCGTCTTCCCAGTCCACCTCGAAGTCAAGTGGTATTGCCTTTTCTGTGTCGAAATGAAGAGTGTGCAGAAAAGTATCCAGCCTCATCTTTTTCCCTCCCGATCACGATTTATGGAAACGGATGCGGATGTGGATTGAGCTGTTCATACGTTAACGGCTGCTTCGTATACCCAAGCTCCATGGGTACTTGTAGTACCCGATCCAGTCCTTTAACGCGGGTTAGGTGATGTCCGAAAGTCATCGGCAACATCTCCGGAATCAGTACTTTTACGCAATGCAGTCCGTTCCGCAAGATTTCAGGTGTCGTCTGATCCACCACGATCACATCGAGATTCAATCGGCGGAACGTCTGGAGAAGGGACTTCAAATCATCGGTTAAATCGCCATACTTTGGCCTCGGTATGAATTCCTCTTCAAACGTTCGCAATGGACGATGATCATTCAGCAAAAATTGCAGGCGCTCTTCCGCTTCCGTCAAAGCGTACAGCATAGAATGATGTTCCATCTTTTTCACCAGAAACGGATCGTGGAACATACGCACATACTCTTCACGGTTAGCCTCAAACTTCTCGTTCAATGTCAGTAGCATAGCGGCCAATTCGTGGATTGAGCTTTTCAACGCCCGCACAGGGTCCGGATGAGCGCCGCCCGCACAGATCAGATTGACTCCCTTTTCTTTTCTGTTTTTCGCCAGTGTCCAAACGCTGGGAATCCCATTCTCCATCGTCGCGTTAAACACATAGACATCATAACCGGCCACCGCCTGCAAACGGTAGAGCATCAAGTGCAATTCCTGATCGTGAATCGAAAAGGGGTCAATACGTGGAAGAGGAAGCTCCCCATACCAGGTCATCAGGAATGAATCACGCTCCACCACTTCCAAAATGGCGTAGAAAATCGCCTCTTCCAGACTGCCGCCCAACGCGCATCCGTTGGAAGTTTCAAACACAAAGCAATCCTTATCACCCATCCCGTAATAGGCAAGCATCTCCGGAACCAAAATCGAGCGCTCTTGCAAGAACGAGTAGCCCCATACCCAATACATTGGTCGGTCAGGATCAAACCGTACGAACGGAAAATCAGGTCTCTCATGCTGTTCCTCGGTGTGTAGCCCTACCTTGACGGGATCGAGCGCTTGATCCGCAAGATTGTGGAAACTGTCGCGGATCACGGTCCGCTTGCCGCGAGGTGCAATTCCGCAGTACCGCTCCAAGCCCTCCAATATGGCTGTCATCTCGCTATCCTCATACGAATGCGTCCGCCCTGCTGTCCCCTCGTCCCCAGTGAACAACGGCAGACTAACACTTACATCGGCAAACGGCGACACCAGATCACGCAGTTTTTTATTCAAAAAGCCTGTTCGGTAATCCAGATACTCTTTACCCAAAACCTTCTTGAGATCGTCCATGGGGCGAGAGCGGTAACTGTCGGCGCTGATCTTCGGATTAGGTTTTAGTGATATGCGAGCTGCAATCGCCGAATCTTCGGGCATCTGACCGCAAACCTCACATGACGGGTCAGGCAGAATGAAGTGGCGAGAACTCCTTAACATTTTCAGGTTGATCAAAAATAACCGACCTTCCAAGTGGGCTTGCTCGCCTGTTAGCACCCGCTGTACCTCTGCCACGAGCACGTGAGTCATCTGCAAAAGCCCCGTGTGCGATGCCCATGCATCACGTGAGATATTCGCTTGCTCGCCCAGCCGTTGTTGCAGCTCCCATATCTCTTGACGCTCACGTCCCGCCATCAGATATCGCAGATCAGCACACTGCGAACACCCCGGCGTACCAGGACGCACCAGCGGCCCAACCACGCCTTCACCAAACGAAACGAAACCGCGCAGCCAAGGGATGCCAGATGTTTGCAACACCGCTTCCGCCTCGCGATGTACGAAAGGATTCCAAGCATCGTGCAACACCAGAGCTATTTCAGCTGTTTTCGGTATTTGGGCCTTCAAATTGGTCTGACGAACGACCTCGTATGGAGCAGACAATTCTTTGCACACGAGATCCGCCAAGAGCCCTTCTCCGACAACCAAAACGACTGAACTCACCGGGACTCCTCCTCTCGTAGCAAAACCCCATATACTCCTGCCAGTTCCTTTTTCAAAAAGGACTCCTGCGCCAAATCCAAGAGGAAGAGCCGCTTCTGATTCCGTTTCAAAACCTGTAGGGCGGACTGCAAGATCTCTGTTTGCGCTGTTTCGTCTAGTCCGGGAATCGCAAGACTGTTTTGCTCCTGTTCTTCCAAAAGAACGGATGCACGGGACAACGCAAGCGGCATGCGAAATTCCGCCTGATTTTGTGCCACTAGCAAGGCATACTGCAACGAATTACGCAACGCCATGGTCACATTTAAACCTACACTGCCATACCAGCGTTCACCTGTACCGACCCACACTGCAGGGAAACCGAACACTTCTGCTCCCACTCCGATCCTCGGTGTTCCTTGCATGGTGATCAATGCTTGCAAATAAAACCGGCTATACTCATCTTCTACCGTACTCAATTGCACCTGATTAACAGGAGGTTTTTGATCCATATGCTGCGTGCTCAGTTCTTGGAACAAACACTTTTGCAACCCGCGGCTGACACCCTCCGCTGCGGTCTCCCCCGCTCCGACTCCGACAAAATCATGTGGCTCTAGCATTTGTCCCGTCAAGAACGCGGGAACCATACGCGATACATACGCTTCTATTCCGGTCAGCCCCGCATCCTTCCGAGCCTCCTCATGCGTCATCCCTGTGCACACCATCTCCGGCAACAGCTCGGCCGGTCCCTCCGACAGCGGGTCAGTTGCCTGAATTCGGCACTGGGCCAATGGAAGCTGCTTTAAGCCCCCCTCCTCCCAGATGTGGAAAATCCCTGATTCTGCTGATGTCAATGTGCTGAAATAAGGGATCAGACCGTTCGAATCACTTGAGCCCTTTTTTTGTTCGAGGTGTTCATCAAGATCTTCTATCCATTTGACTTTCGTTTTTCCTGTCACCAACGGGTGAGACATGAACGAATGCCAGTTTCCTTCCAACGTCTCCAGATCAAGAAGGTAGACCTTATTCTTCGGTTCCGATTCGTTCACCGCCGTAATGGTCTTGAACAATTCAAACACGATTACATTTGCCAGCATCGCTCCTGCCGTGGAGGAAAACGTGTGCAGCTTTTCGTCTTTGCAGAGCACGGATTGGTGTATACGGCGCCACGCCGACTCCCAACATTCCTCAGAGTCTGGATGCACAAGCGGTCCCGCTACCCCCACCTGCTGCAGACATATCGCTGGCAGCAGCACCTTGCCCTCTTCCCTGCAAACGGCTTGAAGAACCCGCAGTTCCTCTACATTGCCCTCCTGAGAAACGTACAAAATCGCATCAAACGGCTGCACAGCCTCGCGCCAAGTATTTACTACCTCCGCCTGCAGCGCAAGCTCCACTATGGCTACCTCGGGGTCCGTTTTGCGGGCATGAGACGCCAGCTCCACTATCCGTTGTCGATCCGTCGGCAGCGAACGATTGACCAGCATATGGAACCTGGACAAGCCGGAATCAAGCAACGCCACAACCAATGAGACAAAGATCGGACCGGAGCCGATCGCCAGCACTTTAGCCTGACGATAAGACATGAAACGATAAGCACCAGAATCAGCCAGATTACTTAAAAATTCAATTTGTGAAGCATACTTTTTGCAAATCTTGTCCGTAAGCTGATGCGGACGATCTTGGCTCACATCCTGGGCAAAACCATTTTGGAATAAATTTTCTGCGATTTCAAACACACGATCCTGATATTCTTTCGGCAATCTGTCCGTCAGCTCGCCCAACGTGTTCTCCCCGTTAAACACCGGCAACAGTTTTTCAATCCACTGATCAATCCCATTTCCTTCCATACGAAATGAGCCTACATTATTCCGAAAATACACATTTCCCTTTTGATCAGGAAGAAAAAAAGTGTCCCTTTTCACTTTTAGACGCATAGAAGAATCTAATTTTGTCATGTCACTCCTCCTACTGTTCGCAGTTCCCCAAATAACGCGCCAGCACTTTCATCGTAATCTTATGTATGGCTATTTGTCCCTCATACCTGATCTTTTTGTGAACAAAGCCCCTGGTAGCCAAACTACTTGACTGTGCAGGGGCTCTCTTTTTCTCCGGCAGCAATATTTCCTTTAAGACCTTAGAAGCAACGGGAACAACGACCACATCGGGAGCAATTGAAGAAAATACAAAAGCAGCTACAGGAACAACTGCATGAACAACTGCATGAACAGCTACACGAGCAATTGCACGAACAGCGGTGATGACACCCTCCGCATCTTCTCTGAACTAGCATTGCATCTTGCTGACTTTCATTTTCCCAAGGCGATACATCTCCACCGCTGAATTTGTCAATCTTCAACTTTTTAAGTTCGTTTTGGAAATCATCCATGATTACTACCTCCAGCATTAAAATATGATACTTAGGAAAACCTTTGTCGAACGGGTGAAGCTATCCAATACACGAATACCCATCAGCGAATATACACTATATATATGAAAGATCATCCTTGATTGGATCCTCCTGCAAAAGCCTATTTTTTGGGGCCCTTAAAAAACGCAAGAAAAGAGCCACCTCCCGAGTGGAAAGTGGCCCTTCATTTAAACTGCTCACCGATGTGGAAATCCCCATACCCGGCTTAACGTGTGTGGGGATTTGTTTTTACGCCTGTATGTGTCGTTCGATTTTATCTACAAATTTGTCCATCAGTTGCTCGAGCAAATGAAGCCGCCCTCGCAAGGTGCCAAATCCTCCTGGGCTTCCGCCATTCGCTCTTGTAACCTGCCGATCATTGTGTACTTCGTTAAATTCTATTCCTATTACATAAATTTTAAAATTTTACCTAATAATTCCATAATATAAATTAAAACCGAGCAATGAATTTCTGATTGATTACTATACTGTTCCACACCAGACGCTGAAGCTCGTTGGCTCATTTGATAGATGATAAACACTTACTGGTGAATTTGAGATATTCGGTCTTAAAGGAAGCTGAACTGTTAGCGAGAGCATTTAGCGATCAAGTCAAATTAAATCTTTCTTTTAGAAGAGAAACACAAGAGGAAATGTCTTCACCGAAGTAAATTAATCTTTATGGGAACCTTGTTTTTAGTGTACAAATGGTTAAGTGACAAATTTCTGATACTAGCAAAAAGTCTAGTTATTACTAGAGATATGAATGGCGATATACCTAACATTCAGTATTCTCACATAAATAAACTTATCATCCCATAAAAAGAACTTATGGGAATCTAATAAAATGTGACATCAATTGCAATAAAATATATATAATGGTAAAATTTTGAATTGAATAATTAATTGAGATATTATTGATTAATCTCAGAGTGAATAAGCTGGTATAGATCATTTTCTAAGGAGAGATGCCCCATTCTAAAAATCAGCTAAACGGTGGGTCAACGAACCATAGAGTAAGAAAACTGTCTTAATTGTATACTCATCATTCAAAATACGTTTTGCAAAATAATACTGTAATTCTTTACGGATGTAAGGCTGTTGAATCTTATTGAATAAAATAACCTTGTTAGTGTAAGGCCACTCTCTCCTTTATTCAAGTAACATTCTCTGACATCCCAAATTTCGCGCTCCCAAAACCCATTTAATATTTGGGCAAATTCATCAATATGTTTTTGAGTAGGATTATTTCTGCCTTTAGATATAGACAACTATTCCACACCCTCTATCTATTTTTTCATCTTGTTGGAATGTGCCTTTTCCCATTCTTTCCTAATATCATCATCAGAAGGGTGTAGGTAAATACCAATAGTAGTTTGAACATTTTCATGGCCTAACAGATCTTGCAACGTCTTTATATCTACTCCGTTTCTGAGAAGTTCTGTAGCGTAAGTATGACGGAACATGTGAGTTGTAAAATCAATTCCAGTTTTGCTCTTCATGCGTTTAACCCAGGATCTTGTTGATGAATAGTCTAAGTGCTGGCCTCTATTAGGCCCAGTTAACTTGAAAAATACATAGTTCGTGTCAATATCATCAGCATGAAAATCAATTAAAAAGTCCTGAAATAAGTTCATCGTTTTTTCTGTAACAAATACTTTGCGTCCTTCGCCAGCTCGCGTTTTAGATTTTCTAACGGTTATAGCATTTTTGCCAATATCAAAATCCTCAATCCATAATGAAAGGGCCTCTGATATCCGTAACCCACCTTCGTAAAGAACTAAAAGAAGTAAGCTATCCCTTGTATTAGTACAAGTATCATGGATAGACTTGATTTGAAATTCCGATAAAGTTTTGATTCGGCGTTTAGGCTCGTTTAACTTTAAGATATTTTTATCGACTGGTTTTCCTTTTGTTATATGATGTAAGAATGATTTGAATTTACGATGGTTCCCTGAAAATTGTTTTCGTCGATTCGATTGTATGTCTTTAGCGCTGGTATTTACAAATTGATACAGAGTGTCTATTCAATGTTAACTATAAATTCGGTAAATCTTTAGTTTAGATAAAGAGTTTTTTAGCAAAAAAAATAGGCAGATTACAAACGTAGAATACGTTGTAATCTCCTTCAAATTATAGTCTATATAACTAGGACGATAACGGGAATAGTCGTAAACCGCTTCTGTTAATCTATCGATCAGTTTATCATCTGAATGTAGAAAAGGCTCTTCAATATCTCCAAGCTCTTTACGTAGCTTCTTCACCAGTTCCATCATTCGTATTCGCCTCCAAGAACTGCTTATACAATTCCATTCGTTTTTCTTTATTGCGAACAGCATCTGCATCCTCCACAGATACGATTAGATTTCGTACTAGTACTTCTTTCTGTTTGTGAGCATCCAGTTTATCGAATTGATCCAATGTTAAAAACTCCTGGGATACTACTATCTCAGGAGTAGGTTCATTAACAGGATCTATCTCATCGTTCTTATCTTCCAGTTCAGTGGGAACCGGTTGGGTGTAATGCTCCTGGTAAGACTGGCCAGGGTGAATCATCTGGCCCGTTAACGGATGAAGAAATGAGCAACCTGTATTTAACTTCAGCATAAAGAATACCCCTTTCTATTGACCTGACTTGCTATTAAACAACTTGATTGTGCGATATGGCGGTTTTAACCAATCTGCTCCAAATTCGAGCATGAATGTTTCAACACCCTCAGTTGGGATACCATCAAATTCTCCAATGCCTCCAAAATCATCTTGGGAATAAATATCCTCTGTTTGGAACTCCACAGGAATCTTGTATGTTGTACCTGAAAAACTCTCGGCCATGATTAACTGAGCAAACTTTAAGTTCTGGAACAACTGACGCATAAACGCTAAACTGACAACTGGAATTTGCGCAAGGTCACCAGTTGATGTTGCTGCGCTATCTTGAATTGCTCCGTCAGTAATGGATTGAGCAGCATCTGTGAGAGAGTGCATAAAATTCTGATACTCATGATGGTTTTCTCGCTCCATTCTTCCAAGAACACGATCAAGAATAGCGAGATTTCCTTTGCGTAGATTCTCGTCAATACGGAAATTCCGGTCTTTCGCGCGAAATTGATCGTCAAGGGCTGCCATTAAATTATCTACTACTGGAACCCACGGTTGAGCTGAGTTACCCACTTGGAGTTCCTTGTTGATAATAGCCGCTCGTCCTGAAGGGATGCCTAAATTATGCTTTTGATTATCAATTTGGATGGCATCCACAAAGGCTTGTTCTGTCTCATTAAAAGAGGCTACTTCGGAAGCGTCCATAATGGCTGCGCCTTTTTGAAGTAGCCCATCTTTTACCTGTTTATCGTAAGGAAGTGCGTTGATTGCATCTGTTCGTGTTTGCTGTGCTTCTTCTTTCTTACGATTTGCCTCTTCCTGTTGTTCACGTTGTTGCTTATCTCTCTTTAAAATCTCCAGTTCATCCGTCAGAGCTTGTTCTTTTTCCTTTGCCACAATTGCTGAATCACATAGTGACATGTCAGCGTGGCCACTGTTTGTTTTTTTCCATGCGCGTAGTTCATCAAGTGTCATACTAAAGAAATCCATCTTCATCTTTTCTTCCTCCTTGGTTAGTGAATCTATGATTACAGCTATTGCAGTGTCTGTTAACTCAATCGGTGTAGTAAATGCCTCAGGTTCTGCCGGATTTAATACGACATCCCATGTGTAAAGCGTAAGATCACGAGCCGCATTGAACTTGCGACCGTTTGAAGCAGCTGGTGCCATGTCTCCGGTCATTCGATTGCTAAACCCAATCGGTAATCCTGCGTCAAGCATGGCCTGCACCTGTTTCCCCATGTCTGTAGCTAATGGCTTATACTCAGCCCAAACAACTGCCTGATTAGGCACACTGGAATCAAAAAGCACCCTACCATCTGCACCTTTATAACAGCGCGGATGAGGATGCTCGCCTGCATACGGGAAACCCGCCTTTTTCACTGCATCTAGAGCCACTTGATAAACTGTGCGGGGGTAGAGCCGGTTATTTCCATTGATTGCATCAACTTTAGAAACGGGCTGACGATACCACCCCGTTGATTTTCCTGCTTCATCTACGACTGGAACAGCTCTTGAAAAACATAGTTCCCTTTGATCCTCTGCGCTGTCAGTCAAAACAGTAAAAAGTGGTTCAACTGAGTCAGTAAAACCCATGCTTGGCTTCTGCCGTTCGCCAGACTCCTCTTTTGCTGCTTCTTCAATGCACCAAGTGCTAAAATCAGCCCTTGCTCTTGCATCAATTGCCTCATAATAAATACGACGGTCCACTTCTGTTAGTGGAGTATTGGCCAAACTTTTCTTTATGGCCAGCAGAGCAATGACACTGTTAGCTTCTAAAATCTGTTTCATCAATGGGTCATCGGTTAATGCATCCTTTATGGGTTCTTCATCCGCCATGAATCCTGCTTTTGCAAAGTACTGTAGATTCATTTCAAACAGTAATTTGACCTTGAATCTCTGTGTAAACACGTTTTCTCACCCTTTCGTTACGTTATTGATTTGATTTCAAACCAATCATACAGAATCACCACCTTTCAACTGCTATTTATCCACTGGCAACCAACTAACCCTGTTCTTATCCACCATAAGAATTCATAAAATCCATAAAATCCATTATTAGGAAGTGTTGTTGCGGACTAGAACAGTTAACCTAACTAGTCAGAATGGGTGACTTTACAGTATTCAATGTAGGGGTATGACCGAGGTATACACGTATCTCGGCTGAACCCCTATGTGAATCAGTTGGCAAAAAGGTAATCGGTGAATTTAGAATGTATTCTTCAAAAGGGGATTAATAGTGAGTTTAGACAGGGATGAAACCTGTCTTTTTTTGTTTTTTATGAATTAGGGGTAAAGGGATCATCTCTTCCGTTTACCCCATTATGCGGGCGTTAGCACTAGCAGTTTTGGTACCAACTGCGGCTTTTGCGGCGACCACACCACAAAGTGGAGCAAAAATGACTGTTCAGACAAAAACCGAAAATGGCGTTCCGTTTTATTCAACAGACAAAGGGAAAACCTGGAACAAGTCTCTATTTACCAAATCCCGAAGTCAAAACTAAATAATATTTCCATCTATCTATCAATAGCAACCATAATTTTTACACGTATCACGGCTGTACCCCCTGCTTGAAGTCTACATGTTCTTTCTACCATTCAATTTCTAATTCTTTTAGTTTAGTGTAAAGAGTCTTACGAGACATGCCGCATGCTTTAGCAATCATGTCCATACTCATACCTGTATCGTGTCGTTTACGGACCAGCTCAATAGCCTGCTGTAGTTCTTTACTGTCTGATGTGTACTTAGGAGCTCTGCCTTTGAATGCACCACGTTCTTTCGCTGCTTGAATCCCTTCATCTCTACGTTCTTTTATCATGTCAGCCTCAAACTCAGCGGCAGCAGCCAACATGGTTATCAGCATCTTGCCAATTGGGGTTGAGGTATCTACTTCTTGACCGCCCATGTTTAGAATGACCAAAGAGACTTCTCTTTCTCTGAGAGACTCGATTAATATCCAATGCATCTCTTGTATTCCTAGCCATTCTATCAAGCTTGGTTATTACAATAGTGTCACCTTTTGTAACGGTCTCCATCAGCACGTTGAACTGGACTCGGTTCCCCTTCTTACGACCACTGATCTTTTCTGTGAAGAGTGTCTCGCATCCATATGTATTCAGTGCCTCCATTTGAATTTCTGTACTCTGCCCAGTTGAGCTGACCCTTGCGTATCCATAGATCATTGCGAAACCCCCTGTATTTATTACACAAGTCAATTACACATCATATTGAACATAGGAATGCGGGTTCACAGCTCTGATCAAGAGTGGTAATTTGAGTTTACTCTATTTACACAACTCTAACACCGATAGCTATTGCCGACGTTTCCAAGGGTTTAGCACATACAGGGCAGACATCATCTTTACTTTCAGGAAGAGGTGTCCCAATCTCTGAGCCAATCTTCTTTCATGTTATCACCCCTAAATTTTTAGCAGGTCACGCATAACGACAAGGATGCAGTCCCCATTCCCCCATAAAAATCCCCCATCACGAAACATTCCGAACATGCACAAATGCATCTCTTCCACTATATATGCAAAATTTTGCACACTTCCCTTTTTACATTTTACTCCTCTTCCACATCGATCTCACTGACCATACGTTTAAGGTCTTCCATCGTATTAGGAATAGCTCCTTTGCTCTTCTGTTCGATCTCCACTGAATCCTTAATAGCCGCATCTGCCATGCTTTCCAATACCTCGGGTAAACGTTCAGATGAGCGACGAACGATTTCTTTTTTTAGCTCTCGATCAAATACAGGGTCTTTTCTCCAGTTAAGTAATTGACGATCAGAGATACCTCATAGACCTGCGATCTCATCAGAGTCTTACCACCACACTTAGGTTGGGACAGATAATGGATTGCATCGTATTGTTCTGGTTTTAATACCATTGATTCCACCTCGATTCTCTACTTTAGATTGAAAACTCTATCTCTCAATTATCAAAAAGCCACTCATTGCTACGTCATACAGTACGTATGGCGCAACACTTTGAGTGGCTTTAACCGTTTACATATTTATCTCACACTATCGCCGATCTTTGTTCCTTTCCAAGTATAATGTTCTTCTGAGTTCGAAAAACGATACAATCTTACCTCAACCTTAACCTTTTTCTCATGCTCATCAAAATAAAAATCTGCTTCAGCTTTTGGATTCACATGACTACCTTTATAGTACCAAATGCCATGTCGTAAATACGCTAATAAAGGCCCTGCTTGTAACCACTCTCCGGAAATGATAATTGTCGGGGATTCTTTTTTAGGATTTTGATGCCTGAGCCACGCTAAACCATTAACTCTATACTGATACGGTTGTACATTTGTGTATATATGAGTTTCGAATTTTAGAATGTCTCCCCCTCCTGTTTTGTAGAATCCATCAATGTTCAATTGATTTGGATTGGATGCAAATTGATACATATCGACTCTCCTTCATCACAGGCGTGAATAAATTTATCTATTTCAAAATATGCGAAATAAAAAGAGTAGGAGTTTGTCTATTTGCTAAAGGTGTCGCCTATTTCCTCAAATTCTTAATCAAAAAGCCACTCATTGCTAGGTCATACATTTCGCATGACGCCTCACTTTGAGTGGCTCTAATGGTTTACCTATTTATCTCATACTATCATAATGTCACGATCATACTGGCATGAAAACGGCATCTTTTTTGCACAATTTTTTCACATATTGAAATGCACCCCGTCAACCCCAAACATCAACACTGACAAGGTTTTTACGGCTTCTTTCACGTCTCGATACACTGTACTTTGATCGATTTTATGGCATTCTGCAATTTCTTCAGCTGTCATTTTTTTATCTGAAAGATATAAATCATATATAACTTGATAGCGGTGAACATCTTCCGTCAACCTAACCTGGTCACACATGTACTTAAATGACGTAAATATCTGCAGGTGTATTTAACGCTTTGACTCGCTTTGTTAACGTGCCTAGTGCTGGAATAATGCGTAACAGCTGTAAGTGACCCCATTTA